>URDV01000046.1 GCA_900546605.1 uncultured Prevotella sp. | reverse complement strand
TGCTCGTGGTTGAGAGACTATGTTAGAACCAATGCACAGCCTCGTTACTAATTGTTGTGTAGTAGAAGCGTGTGTGCAAGTGCGGGCTGAATCATCGTGCAAGGCGAATGCAATCAAGCTTGCTTGAATTGCTGAGCCGCAGCCGATGATGTCAATAAAAGCCCTATATGCACGTAACCCAGGGCAAACACAGCGATGCCCTGGGTTACATGATAAAATACTGAAGTTAACCCGTTGGCGGAATTTCAGGTTAACGGGTTAACTTGTCAACTTGTTTACTAATTCCGCCAACGCGTTGAAGTTAATGATTTAGCAAAAACGGACTGAAGGCCCTATAAGAACACAGGGCAAGCGAAGCGACACCCTGGGTGTGCATGGCAGCAAGGTCAAGGCACAGGGTCGTAGCCACTACCACCCCATGGGTGACAACGCAGTATGCGACGTATGGCCAAGTAAAGTCCCTTGATGGGTCCATGCTTTTGCAACGCCTCAACTGCATACTGCGAACAAGTGGGGGTAAACCTACATGCTGGCGGCAACAAGGGCGAAATGTTACGCTGATAAAAGCGAATGGGCAAAATGAGCAAACGGCTCACTAATTGGCTGATGGACATGACAATTGTATTTTTTCGCTTATACGGCGCAATAGGGTGTCCATGCGTGTATGTACCTGCTCTGAGCAAATGGGGCGGTCAGAGAGCCAAATAAAGGCTATATGCAGGGCCACATGGGTGGGCAGTGACGACAAGAAGGCAGGTTTGCGCAAACGATATGCCTCACGCAACTGACGTTTGGCTCGGTTGCGATCAACGGCATGCTTAAAGTGACGCTTTGACACACTCAGCAAAATTTTCACTTGAGGGCCTTTTCCGTCGTAGGGCAATTGCTTGAAGGTGGCTCGCATGGGGAAGGCACTCATCGAGGTGTTTCCCGCGCTGAACAGTTCTTCAATTTCACGCTTCAAGCAGAGGTGTTCGGGTTTACGAAAGGTATATTTCATAGGGAGAAATGAAGGATTCAACGCCGTGTGTGAATGCTTTATGCCATTGGCCGAAAGGGAGAAATGTAACGAACTCCACAGTAGTCAAAAAACAAAAGTGGCAACGCCTTGACTTGATTATAACAAACGCAAGGCGTAGCCACTCTGGGTTTCATCAACGGCTATTTTACTTGTTGTTTTTCTCGAGATACATTTCAATGGCAGCAGTCATTGAACGAGCTTCGGGAGTGGGAGCAAAGCAGTCGCAACGCAAGCCAGCCTCTTCAAGTGCGGCTTTGGTTACATTGCCAAAACATGCGAAGTGGGTTTCGCCCTGACTAAACTCGGGGAAGTTATCAAACAACGACTTAACACCAGCAGGAGTGAAAAGTACGATCATGTCGAAATCGAAGGGTTGTTCCTTGGGGTAGTCGTTGGTAACAGTACGGAACATGACGCACTCAGTGTGCTTGAGTTTCTTAGCATCGAGCATATTGGCTATGTCGTCATTATGAACATCTGACAAGGGAATGAGATAATTTTCAGCCTTGTGCTTTGCCATGACGGTTACCAACTCGGGCCAACGACCTGTGCTACCAAAGAACACCTTGCGCTTGCGATACTGAACGTACTTCTGAATGTAAAGAGCTACGGCTTCAGACAAACCGAAGTACTTCATGTCTTCAGGCAATGTTACACGCATTTCCTTGCACAAAGTGAAGAAATAATCAACTGCCAAACGTGAGGTGAACACAATGGCGGTGTGGTCGAGAATTTGAATCTTTTGCTGACGGAACTCGCGAGGGGTCAATCCTTCAACTTTAATGAAGGGGTGAAAGGTGAACTCAACGTTTTCCTTGTTTTCAATCTCGAAGTAGGGAGATTTTTCGGAAGTAGGTTTCGGCTGCGAAACAAGAATCTTCTTGATCATGGTCTACTTTTTTGTTCAGCGGGGATGGCTCTTCATTCGCTCTTTTGCGTAACTGAATGGCGGAGCGCATCACTTTTATGCGTCTTGTTGTTTAATTAATTGTCAGTAAATAATTGTTTGCGTAGCTAAGTGCGCGAAACAGAATGAAAATAGGTACTATTTCGAGTGTGCAAAAGTACAAAAAAAGATGCACCCAACCGAATGTGTAATTAAAAAATATACGTGAGCACTTGTATAGTAGTAGCAATTTGTCAACTACGAGTAGGCATATCAAGCAAATACACATATTTACGAGTGACAAATCGAAATACACCACCAATAGGCTCAACGGCAATAGGGCCAGTCCTACCCCCAAGGTGCAGAGCATGTAAGAGTCGGACCACTGATCCCTTTGCTTGCGACTGAAGAAGATGTTGTTGATGAAGGTGTAACACCCCGCCTTGAGTGCAAAGTAGAGGGCAAAGATGCCTACGCTCATGCCCAGTATTTTGTAGGGCGACACTTGATTGAACACATCGGCCTGATACTCTTGTGTGTAGTCAAAAAAGAGTACGCCCAACATGATGCAGGTTTGGAATATGAGGAACATTTGTCCGCGCATTTCGCTTTGTGTGCGCTGTGCAAAGAGGTTCTCACGCTGGCGGTGATGAAAAAAGTCCTTTATTTGTTCACGCAGGTAGTAACGCGAGCCCGATATGACCTTTACCACCAAAAAGAAGCCTAACATTAAAATAATGGTAACAATGCTATCGGTGCGAAACTGATAAGGCACGGGGTCGCCCGCAATGCCTGTGGGCTGCACAGCCATTAGGGTAGAGTCGTTTACCCCTGCCAAGCTATCCAGTTCAGCAGCAAAGGCATTTTGTGGCTTGTAGTGTTGTCGGCCCGTCCAATAGTCGGCAGTCAACATTTCGGGTTTCATGGTGAGCGGTTGGCCTGGAGCCATCGGTCCCATTAGGCGCGGGTCGGGAGGCAAGGTGTCAACAACCACTGTCTGCTTGTGGCGATAAGTGTGCATGCCACCCTGTCCGCTTTCGGCAACGAGAGCAGCTTGCTGTTCAGCCTGCGTGGCTAACGTATCGACAACAGATGTGTGCATAGAGTAAATATTGCTTTAATAACCCATTGGCGGATTTTTTTGGTGAACGGGCTAACAGGTTGACAGGTTAACAAGTAAGTATGCTTTACTATACCTATTATGTTAAATTCTGAATGGTGAAAAGCTTCAGAACATAGCAAATTTACTTGTTAACCCGTTAACTTGTCAACTTGTTTACTAATTCCGCCAACGCGTTTGATAGGAGGGTGCAAAGGTAAGCATTTTATGACGTTTTAAACGTCTACATGGCGGCAAACTTACGCACCGACTTGTCCCACAAGGGGGTGGTTTGTGCCAACTGCAATGCCTCGGCAGGTGTATCGGCCACATGCCATATAGCGGAGTGTTCGCTACGCATGAATCGCTCATCAACGGCATGTTGCAGCTGATGGAGCAACGATGTGTAATAATGCTGGGTGTTGAGCACAATGATGGGTTTGAGGTAAAGGCCTAACTGTTTCCAGGTGATAATTTCAAGCAACTCCTCGAGTGTACCTACTCCACCAGGCAGAGCTATGCAAGCATCGCTCTTTTCGGCCATGAATTCTTTGCGACTGTGCATGTCGGGCGTAATGAGTAGTTCGCTCATACCTGTGTGTTGCCAATGTTGGTCGACCATAAACTGTGGAATGATACCCACAGCGTGTCCGCCCTCACTTAGGCAAGCGTCGGCACAAGCGCCCATCAGTCCTGTTCGCCCAGCTCCATTAATAAGGGTGTGGCCACCCTTGGCAATAAGGCGGCCCAATTGTTGGGCCGCCTCTATGTAGGGTGTGGGGACTTGTCCGCTCGATGCACCATATACTGTGATGTTCATGAGAATATCTATTTTTTTGGTTAACGGGTATTTTGGTTAACGGGTTAACGGGTTGACGGGTTAACGGGTAAGTTTGTTTATGAGGGAAATGGTTTTTAGTGAAGGAGGCAACCTGTTAATCCGTCAACTTACGGGTATTTTGGTTAACAAGTTAACCCGTCAACTTGTTAACCCGTTAACAAACTTACCTGTTAACCCGTTAACTTGTCAACCCGTTAACAAACTTACCCGTCAACCTGTTAACCCGTTAACCCGTTAACCAACTTACCTGTCAACCCGTTAACCTGTTAACCCGTTAACCAAAATACCCGTTAACCTAAATACCCGTTAACCTAAATACCCGTTGTTAAAGTCCGAACGCTTGTTTTATTTCGTTTACTTTGTCAAGCTTTTCCCAAGTGAAGAGTTCCACCTCAATTTGCTTGTCGGGCAGTCCGGGAGCAGTGAAAGTTTTTACCTTTACTTCAGGCATACGACCTACGTGGCCATAGCTGGCAGTCTCTTCATAAATGGGTTGACGCAACTTGAGCGAGCGCTCAATGGCTGCGGGACGGAGGTCGAAGAGTTGACCTATCTTTTCGGCTATCTCGCCATCAGTCATGTTTACGTGGCCACGGCCGTAAGTGTCAACGTAAATAGAAATGGGTTCAGCCTTACCAATGGCATAGCTTAACTGCACCAACATTTCGTCGGCCACGCCAGCTGCTACCATGTTTTTGGCTATGTGACGGGCTGCGTAGGCTGCTGAGCGGTCAACCTTTGAGGGGTCTTTGCCTGAGAAGGCGCCTCCACCATGTGCGCCCTTGCCACCATAGGTGTCGACAATGATTTTACGGCCTGTTAAACCTGTGTCGCCATGTGGGCCACCAATAACAAACTTGCCCGTGGGGTTCACATAGAACTTGATGTCGCCTTTGTGGAAAAGGGCTTTAATTTCGGGGGTGTTGACACGTTCGTCAATCACACGCGGTATGACGATGTTTTCAACGTCTTGTTGTATGCGCTCCAACATTTGGCGGTCGGCCTCCTCTTGTGAGCCAGCCTCAGCAGCTGTGATGAACTCGTCGTGTTGAGTGCTCACCACAATGGTGTCAATGCGACGTGCCACGTTGTCGTCGCCATACTCTATGGTTACTTGGCTCTTAGCATCAGGGCGGAGGTAAGTCATCACCTTGCCTTCACGACGAATTTCGGCCAACACGTACACAATGTCGTGTGCCAACGATAGGGGCAGCGGCATGTAAGTGTCGGTTTCGTTATTGGCATAGCCAAACATCATGCCTTGGTCGCCAGCACCCTGTTCCATAGGATCTTGACGGTCAACACCGCGATTGATATCGGCACTTTGTTCGTGAATGGCACTCAATATGCCGCAACTTTCAGCTTCGAACTTATACTCGGCCTTGGTGTAACCAATGCGGGCTATGGTGCGGCGCACCACGTCTTGTAGGTCGACATAGGCTTCAGATTTTACTTCTCCTGCCACAACCACCTGGCCAGTGGTTACAAGCGTTTCGCAAGCTACTTTCGAGTTGGGGTCATAAGCCAACAACTGGTCAAGCACAGCGTCAGAAATTTGGTCTGACACTTTGTCGGGGTGTCCCTCAGACACCGATTCGGATGTAAATAAGTATCCCATAATTTTGTTTAAAGTGTAATAATACAACAACTGCCTGCTTTCGCTTTACGGAAACAGGCAGAGAATGAGATTCGGCTTCAAGTTTTTATGTTTGCATCTGTAACAATGGGGGCACACAAACTGGAGCCATGCTCAGGTGCACAGCACTCATTGCTACAAGTTTTAGCATTGTTTTTGAGAGGTTGCAAGCAGCCAAATCTGTCCTCTTAGCTTATTTCGGGTGCAAAGTTACCACTTGTAACTGAATGTGCCAACGCTTTTAGCTTTTTTATAGCTATATTTTTCTACTTATCTTCATTTTTGCTCTATTTTTCGTCACTTGCCATTGATTTTCATGTGTTTTAGCGCAAATGTGCGAGCATGAGTAACAAAAAATGAGTAACTTTGCAAGCTAGACTATCATTTTAAGAATAAAAACAAGAAGAATTAAAAATCTATGTCAGTCGAGATAAAAAAAGTGACCACTAAGTCGGATTTGAAACGTTTCATTCGTTTCAACTACGAGTTTTATAAAAACAATCCTTACTCCGTGCCCGACCTCTACGACGATATGCTCAACACGTTCTCACCACAAAAGAATGCTGCCTTTGAGTTTTGCGAGGCCGACTACTTCATGGCCTTTCGCGATGGCAAAATGGTGGGACGCGTGGCGGCCATTATTAACCGCCGAGCTAACGAAACGTGGAAGAAGAAAACTGTACGTTTTGGTTGGATTGACTTTATTGACGACATAGAGGTGAGTACGGCTCTTATTGACACGGTGAAACAATGGGGCAAGGAGCGTGGCATGACCGAAATGGAAGGTCCGTTAGGCTTTACCGACATGGACGCTGAGGGCATGCTCGTTGAGGGCTTTGACCAATTGTCGACCATGGCTACTATTTACAACTACCCTTACTACCCACAACACATGGAAAAGTTGGGGTTGGTGAAAAGTGCCGACTGGGTGGAAATGAAAATTTATGTGCCCGACGCTATACCCGAAAAGCACAAGCGTATATCTGAAATTATTTCAAAGCGTTACAACTTGCACATTCGCAAGCTGAAGAGTAAAAAAGAGGTGTACAAAACGGGCATTGGTCACGAAATATTTCGTTTGATAAATGAGGCTTACACCCCTCTGTTTGGTTACTCACGCATGACAGAGCGCCAAATTGACCAATATGTAAGCATGTATGTGCCTGTGCTTGACTTGCGCATGGTTACGCTGGTTGAGAACGAGAAGAATGAGTTGGTGGCTGTGGGTATTTCAATGGCTTCGCTATCACGTGCCTTGCAAAAGGCTAAGGGCCGCTTATTGCCCTTTGGCTGGTGGTACTTGCTCAAGGCTTTGATGTGGAAACGACCCAAGGTGCTTGACTTGCTACTGGTGGCTGTGCGACCTGACTATCAAGGCAAGGGGGCTAACGCGCTGCTCTTTACTGACTTGATTCCTATTTACAAAAAAATGGGATTTGAGTATGCTGAGAGCAACCCCGAACTTGAAATGAACGACAAGGTGCAGAACCAATGGCAGTACTTTAAGACGGAACAACACAAACGCCGTCGCTGCTTTAAAGCAGACATTTAAGCCGCTGATTTGAATCTCTTTTTTTAAACCTTTCTACCCTACTCTTTTTATTACTATATGACTACTGAAGATGAAGCAACGAGACCCGGAGCCGCGAACGTTGTTTATGACGAAAGTAAAATACGCCACCTTGAAGACACGGAACACATCCGCACACGCCCTGGTATGTACATTGGCCGACTGGGCGATGGTTCGCATGCTGAGGATGGCATTTACGTGTTGCTGAAGGAGAGCATCGACAATAGTATTGACGAATTTAACGAGGGCTTTGGCAAACGTATTGAGGTGAACATTCATGATAACTTGACTGCTGAAATTCGTGACTACGGACGTGGCATCCCTTTGGGGGCGCTGGTGGACGCGGTGTCGAAATTGAACACGGGTGGCAAGTATGACACAGCTGTGTTTACAGCTTCGGTGGGCATGAATGGCGTTGGCTTGAAAGCTGTGAATGCTTTGTCGAGCCGATTCATTGCGCGTAGTGTGCGCGATGGCAAGATGCATGAGGCTATTTTTGAAAAAGGTGTACTTATGAGCGATAACGAGGGTGCTTGTGAGGAGGAGAATGGCACGTACATATTCTTTGAACCTGACAAGTCGCTCTTTCAGAATTATAAGTTCCATGGCGAGTTTGTTGAAAACATGCTGCGCAACTACACGTACTTAAACACAGGGTTGGCCATATTTTATAACGGACGACGCATTTTAAGCCGTAATGGTTTGGAGGATTTGCTCAACGACAACATGACGGCTCCTGGACTTTATCCCATTGTACACCTCACAGGGCCAAGCATTGACATTGCCTTTACACATACCTCGCAGTATGGCGAGGAGTATTACTCGTTTGTTAACGGACAGCACACCACTCAGGGCGGTACGCACCAAAGTGCCTTTAAGGAGCACATTGCTAAGGCTATTAAAGAGTATTTTGGTAAAAACTATGATGTACAGGATGTGCGCAACGGTTTGGTGGCAGCTATTGCTATTCGCGTAATTGAACCACTGTTTGAGAGTCAAACTAAAATTAAGTTAGGCTCACTAACCATGGCACCCGACAAGGACGCTAACGGGCAGCCTTTTCCGCTTTCGGGAGTGAGTGTAAACAAGTTTGTGGGCGACTTTATTAAGGAGAATGTTGACAATTACTTGCACATGCACACCGATGTGGCCGATGTGATTAAACAAAAAATTGAAGAGAGCGAAAAAGAGCGTAAGGCGATTGCGGGGGTTACAAAGTTGGCTCGCGAACGGGCTAAAAAGGCCAACCTTCATAATCGTAAACTTCGCGACTGCCGCATTCACCTGAACGACCCTGCTCCTAAATCGAAAAAAAAGCAGGATGACGACCAAGAGGACCCACGCTTTGAATCGTCTATATTCATCACTGAGGGTGATTCGGCCAGCGGCTCTATTACCAAAACACGTAATGCGCAAACACAAGCGGTGTTCTCACTACGCGGTAAACCACTTAATTGCTTTGGACTGACCAAAAAGGTGGTGTATGAGAACGAGGAGTTTAACTTGTTACAAGCAGCCCTTAACATTGAGGATGGACTCGATGGTTTGCGCTACAACAAGGTGATTGTGGCCACTGATGCCGATGTGGACGGCATGCACATTCGACTGCTCATCATTACCTTCTTTTTGCAGTTCTTCCCCGACTTGATTAAGAAGGGACACGTGTATATTTTGCAAACGCCTTTGTTCCGTGTACGCAACAAGAAGAAGAAGGTGCGGGGGGCTTCGCCCAAAGTGAAAACTGTGACTGACACCAGTGCGGGGGCTGCTATTTTGAAGAAGACACAAGTGAGCGACCGCTCGGAGTATGAAACCATTTACTGCTACTCAGACGAAGAGCGCTTGGCGGCTATTGAACGACTCGGTCCGAACCCCGAAATTACCCGATTCAAAGGCTTGGGCGAAATTGACCCTGAAGAGTTTAAAAACTTTATTGGCCCTGACATGCGCCTTGACCCTGTTACGCTGCACAAAAGCGACAATGTGGGGCAACTGTTAGAGTATTACATGGGTAAAAACACCATGGAGCGCCAAAGCTTTATTATTGACAACTTGGTGGTGGAGGAAGACTTAGCCGACGAGGACACCAGCGACTTTTAAGCACCAACATACGAAGCATGAAACGTATTGCCATATTTCCTGGGTCGTTTGACCCCTTTACCGTAGGACACGCGAGCATTGTTGAACGTGGACTGCCTATGTTTGACCGCATTGTGATTGGGGTGGGCGTGAATGATAAGAAACGCTCCTTCTACACTCCAGAACAAAGGGTGGAAGCTATTCGTAAAGTTTACCGCAATGAGCCTCGCATTCAAGTGGTGGCTTACAACGACTTGACCATTGACTTGGCACGACGCGAGAAGGCATCCTTTATACTACGCGGACTACGATCGGTTAAGGACTTTGAGTATGAACGCGACATTGCGGCCATGAATAAGCGCTTGGCGGGTGTTGAAACGGTTATGCTCTTTACCGAAGCTCAATACTCTGACATTTCGTCGAGCGTGGTGCGTGAACTCATTGCTTATGGCAAGGATGTGAGCGCATTTTTACCTCAACCCTCTACAACTGAAACCACATTACTGAAATGAAACATATATTTTTGTTATTAGCCATTTTGCTCACCCTGCCTGCTTGCGCTCAATCGCGCTTTGGCGATGTGGACTTTGAGCAAGTGAAGAAGCTACAAATGGCTCAAGTGGCCATTACAAGTTTGTACGTTGACAGTGTTGACCAACAAAAGTTGGCCGAGGATGCCATTAATGGTATGCTGAGTAAACTGGACCCTCACTCTTCGTACACAAACCCCAAGGACACAAAAAAGCTAAACGAGCCCTTGACGGGTAACTTTGAAGGCATTGGGGTTAGTTTTAACATGGTAAAGGACACGCTCATTGTGCTACAGGTGATTAGCAAAGGGCCTTGTGAGCGTGCCGGTGTGTTGGCCGGTGACCGCATTATAGCAGTGAATGGTGTGAAAATAGCGGGTGTGAAGATGGACCGCGATAGCATCATGAGCAAGCTGCGCGGACCTAAAGGTACGATTGCGAACCTTGACATTGTGCGCCGCGGTGCACAAGGGGTGCTTCACTTTAAGGTGACACGTGACAAGATTCCAGTTAACACGGTTGACGCTGCCTACATGATTACTCCAGGTGTGGGCTATATTCACTTAGACAGCTTTGGTGCGACTTCAGGCAAAGAGGTGCACGACAAAATTACTGAACTGCGCAAGCAGGGCATGAAGGACTTGATTCTTGACCTGGGTCTTAATGGTGGTGGTTACTTGAATGCAGCGCAAGAGGTGGCCAGCGAATTTTTGCCTAATGGCTCTATGATTGTTTACACCGATGGACGTGTTATGCCCCGACAGGAGTTGCGATCTGAAGGACAAGGCTTGATGCAAAATGAAGGACGTGTGGTGGTGCTTGTTGACGAGTTTACAGCCTCAGCAGCCGAAATTGTGAGCGGAGCTATTCAGGACCACGACCGTGGCACCATTATTGGTCGTCGCACCTTTGGTAAGGGACTTGTACAGCGCCCTATTGACTTGCCTGATGGGTCAATGATTCGTCTTACCGTGTCACACTATTATACGCCTTCAGGACGCTGCATACAAAAGCCTTACACCAAGGGGGAGAAGAAGGAATATGAGCAAGACCTCGAAAATCGCTACACACGTGGTGAGTTGACTTCAATTGATAGCATTCACCTTGACTCAACCAAGGTGTATAAAACGCTGAACAAGCACCGCACCGTGTATGGCGGTGGTGGCATCATGCCCGACATTTTTGTGCCGCTTGACACTACTACTTATTCACCTTACTATCGTGCCTTGCGTCGTTATAACCTGATTAACGACTACACCTTGCGCTATGTGGATGAACACCGCAAAGAGCTAAAACGCAAATATCGCAAGTTTGACGACTTTGCGCTAAACTTTAACGTGCCCACATCACTCACAGATTCTATCATGGCTGAGGGTAAACGTAAAAAGATAGAACCTAAGGATGATAAGGAACGTCAATCTACCCTTGAGGACTTGCGTTTTACACTGAAGTGTACCATTGCTTACGACTTGTGGGACCGCAACGAGTACTTCCGCCTTGTTAATAAGCGCAACGACATTGTGAAACGTGCCTTACAGTTCTTGAAAGAGGGTAAGTAGACTTACAACACTACACTTAGCCCGTGAAAGTGCTGTGTTCAAAAGCTATGTGCGCCTAAGGGCCACTTAATAGTTTTTGAACACAGTTCTTTTTTTGAAGGGTAATGCTCCGTGATGATGATATTCCCTCTAAATGAAGTTTCGGATTTAGCAAGGGCGGGCTGAATCATCGTGCAAGGCGAATGCAATCAAGCTTGCTTGAATTGCTGAGCCGCAGCCGATGATGTCAATAAAAGCCCAATGGAGCACATAGCCCAGAGCAAGCGAAGCGACACCTTAACGGGTTAACAAGTTAACGGGTTAACAAGTAAGTTAGTTATATTATTTAGCCTCAAGTTTCGGATTTAGCAAGGGCGGGCTGAAGGCCCAATGGAGCACATAGCCC
>URDV01000045.1 GCA_900546605.1 uncultured Prevotella sp. | reverse complement strand
ACTTACCTGTTAACCCGTTAACTTGTCAACTTGTTTACTAATTCCGCCAACGCGTTAACATATGTCACATCTACTTCGTTACATCTTGATTTTATCTCGTCAATTGTTTGTTATAAGTAGGCATGTCAACTAATTTTGAATACCTACTTATGAAATTAATCAATGGGTAGAGTACCATTATGTATTGGGGGGCCGTTTATGAATTTCAATCTTTATCTTTCTTGGGAACCGATTTTTTAATAAGAAAGGCAAATTTTGAAATCCATAAAAGTTCAGACCAGTTATTTATTGAGCAGCTTTTTTGGTGCTAAAGCGGTAAATGACATGCAACATAAAGAAGCGTCCCACAGTTTCCGACCATCCCGAATTGCGTGTGTTGTCACTTACATAGTTCCATGTTTGTACACGTTGGTTGAGCAAGTCACTTGCTTCAAACTTAAGTGCCAATGTCTTGTTGCGCAAGAACGACTGCGTAATGGCAACATTCCATATAGTACGCCAAGGGTAGTCAATGGGCGAAGTTCCATTGTGTCGGTAAATTGTGTTGATATTTGTTTTAATGCTCATGTCCCAAGGCAACGTATATTGCGCGTTAGCAGTTAGCATATTGCCGATAGCCGTGTTGCGTTTGTTGTTGGGGGCGTCAGTCAATTCAATGGTTGAGTATACCATATCACCTACCGATGCTATTAGTTTGCCAAAGTTGAAGCTTACATTGACCGAATTATACAAGTTGTGCGCTCTGTGCAAATAAAGTGCCGAGTTGCCTGTTGTGGCAATGCTGTATTGCGGTTGGCGCTGCCAAGTGTAGTAATTGCTGAAGCTCAGAATAATGCGTCTCTTCTTTTCAAGTGGGGTGTTAAAATTTAAACTGGGCGATATGTTCCAATAGCCTTGTCCAAGGTTAACATTCTCGCTCGTCGTAATACCTGTTACTTTGTTATACGTTTGCTTTGAAGTAACTATGTTTGTAACTCGTTGCGCACCCATGTTTAATGAGAGCATTTGTCCGTGTTTAAAGTTATATTCATAACCTAAGGTTAACCTATTATTGTGCTTTTTGTGCAAATTGGGGTTACCTAAACTAATGCTGAGCGGATTACTATTGTCGGGTAGAGTAATAGTTTGTTGCAGCGAGGGATTGCTGGTTTCATAGTTGTAATTCAGCGTAAAGGTGCCAATAGAGTCAGTTTGATAGCGAGCATCCAGTCCGAAATAATACTCTGTGGCATGTCGATCGGGGTGGAGGGGCGTGTAATCCCCCTTAAGGTAGTCAAGTCGGCTATAAATTAAGCGGAAGGTGTTCTGTATGTTTATGTTTAACCCATTCTTCTTGTACTGTAGTTTGTTCTCAAACCAATGACGTCGATCAAGATTGAGCGAGTTAATGGTTTGCTCCTTATCGCGAGCCGTGACTTGCCATGCATCAGTGGTGGGCAACATGCCTAATATATGTAGGTAAGTGTCGAAGTCGGCAAAGTCACCTCCCAAGCGTTCCAAGCGATAGGCATTGGCATCACTATGATAGCGCGAAATGGTAGTGCCATAGGTAAAGCGCATGGTTTGAAGCAGAGGTAACGGTATGTTTAAGTCAACAAAGTTTTGCAAACTAAAGTTGTGTGCGTTTGTCAGAGAGTAGCGGTTGTAGAGAGGGTCAACCATGCTTTGTCCTTGTTGCTGTTGATATTGTTGGTAACTCTCAAGCGAGTTTCGCTTGCTGTTAGAGTACGAATAGGTTAGTTGGTTACGCAATGAGAGTCGCCAATTATTATCAGTCAACTTATGCGTAATGTATAACCAGTTACCCAAACTGTGTGAGAGACTATGGTCGTCGCTTTCTATACGTGTAAGCATATTAGCTGAATGCTCGTTCAGTGGCCAGCCTTGTGCAGCATATTTCAACAAGGAATCAAGTGGTGAAGCAAAGTTGTCATTGCTTGTAAAGCCGCGGTTCCATTGTCCTTGTTGCTTGCTGGTGCGGTCGTCATTGGTAGTATATCCATACTGCGGTTGCAACTCAACGTAAGTGCGGTCAGTGGGTTGCCATGTTAATGTAAAGTTGCCCCGCCATATGCGTTCATCGTTTTTGCTATGGTTTTTAGTGAGTGTGGTGCATGTGCTACCATCGTCAAGGTAATCTTCGTTGTTACTAAAGTGAGTATCCTTGTGTCCGCGATAGTCCCAATCAACTGCCCCTGTAATCTTAAAAACCCCTTTTTTATACTCTTCCTTGCCATTATTCCACATAAACGAAATTCCAGGTTGCATGTAGCGTGTGTCACCACTCGAACTGCCAGCTCCCCCATTGTCGTTCCAGTCGCCATTGTCGCTAACACTTTGATATTCAGCAGTGTTAGTAAAGCCTCCGTAGGCACTGATGCGTGAGTGGTTGGTAAAGGTGTTAGCAAAGCCACGATAGAGCCAACGGTGGTCAGTGCCTTCACCAATGTCAGCATTGCCCGTCCAAGTGCCCATGTACTTTTGTTTAAGAATCACATTTATCACACGTTCACGTGAGCCATCGTCAATACCCGTAACTTTAGCTTCGGTAGTAAGGTCTTCATATGCCTTTACGCTTTTGATAATGTAAGCGGGCAAGTTTTGAAGGGCCAGCTTCGTATCTCCCCGCTTAAAGTCAGTGCCATTAACTAACACGCGGTTCACCACCTTGCCACGATAGTAAAGTGCGCCATCTTTTATTTCAAGTCCAGGCATACGACTAATCATGTCTTGTAGCATATCGCCTTTTGTAGCCCCCAACGCATCCATGTCATAAATTACAGTGTCCTTTTTAGTAACAAATACCAAGCGAGTGGCCGTAATGGAAGCCTCGCCCAAGTTGTGATCTTTATTGGGTTGGGGCGATTTTGTCTTAGTGCTATCTATATGTGTCTTGATGGTGTCGTTTTGCGTAACATGACGTAAAGCGTGGCCTTGTAGTGCAAACGGAAATAATGCGAATAAAGGGAATGTACGTAGGTATAATAAATTCATTGAATAATGTTGCTGTATGAACAATGTAATATGTTTTGCTGACAAAGGTAAGAAAATAGGCATAGATTATACAAACAAATGAATGATAATTTTTAAAAGTACCATTATAACCTCCACTCCATAAACAAAACTTTTTAATCAATGTATCATGGCAAGAAATAGAAACTCATGTCATGATGAAACAAAGACACTCAGTAAAGCCCATGAAATGTATGAAACAGTCGAAGCATTCAAAGAGTAAACTCTTAGTTGAAACAACTCATAAAAGAGTCTTAGAGGTTTAGATGTAGTAATGTCAATAATTTTCATTATATTTGCAACGTCATAACCTGTTATGGAACAAAACAAACAACCCTTAAAGCCAGAACCTGCCTATAGGTCGCGGCTAAAGGCCGAAAAGGCCAACGAACTCTACATTAAGATAATTGAAAAACTGACGCGCGAAAAACTCTATCGTGACCCCAATTACAACACGCAAAAGCTTGCAGCCGATTTGCAAACTAACACACGTTACATATCGGCAGCTGTGGCTGTGTGCACAGGTAACAATTATAGTGCGTTAGTCAATAGCTTACGTTTGCGTGATGTAATGAAAATGATGCAGTCTGCCCAGTATAACCAAATGACGATTGAAGAAATTGGGCTAATGGCAGGTTTTTCATCACGTCAAGCTTTCTATTTAGCTTTTCATCGTGTGTATCATTGTACACCGCGTGCCTATCGTTTGCAACTTGAACGACTTAAAGGTAAAGACGAACACGAAAAGTTTTCGTAAACGTAGTAAGGATTTTTATGCTAACCGAAAACGAAAAAGAACAAATCACTCAGTTGGTACACCATTGGGTAGTGCCTGCCATAGGGTGTACTGAACCCGTTTGTGTGGCTTTAGCCGCAAGCAAAGCAACTGAGGTGCTGGGCTGTGTGCCCCAGCACATCGATGCTCACTTAAGTGCCAACATATTGAAAAATGCAATGGGTGTGGGCATTCCTGGCACAGGCATGGTGGGGCTACCCATAGCCATAGCCTTAGGTGTGCTGATAGGTAAGGCCGACTACGGACTTGAGGTGCTACGCGATAGTACCCCTGAGGCAGTAGAGCGTGGTAAACAATACATTGCAGAGCAGCGCATTGACATTCAGCTAAAAGAGGATGCTCCCGAAAAACTTTATGTTGAAATTAAAGCACATGATGCTGCTGGAAACGTGGCTACAGTGGTGTTGGCACGTGAACATACACATTATATATATATAGCGCACAACGATGAAGTGCTGCTCAATGTTCCACTTCAAGAGAACCAGCAAGAGGTAAACGATGAAGTTGCTAACTCGGCTGATTTGCAACTCAACTTGCACAAGGTGTGGGAGTATGCTACCACTATGCCCCTTGATCAAATAAAATTCATTAACGAGGCTCGACGATTGAACGAACGTGCTGCAGAACTTTCGCTGGAGGGCAATTATGGACATTGTTTAGGCAAGGTGCTGAGTAGACCTTTAGGACGAGGCATTATGGGCGACAATATATTTTCGCACATATTGTCGTCAACATCGTGTGCTTGCGATGCTCGCATGGCAGGTGCCATGATTCCCGTAATGAGCAACTCGGGGTCGGGCAATCAAGGCATATGTGCTACCAACCCCGTGGTGGTGTTTGCTGAGGAAAATCATAACACCGCTGAGGAAATGACACGTGCCTTGATGTTGTCACACCTTACAGCTATTTACATAAAGCAAAGTTTGGGCACTTTGTCAGCTTTGTGTGGTTGTGTGGTGGCTGCTACAGGGTCAAGTTGTGGCATTACTTACTTAATGGGAGGCAATTATGAGCAAATGACCTTTGCCGTAAAAAATATGATAGCCAACCTTACGGGTATGATATGTGACGGCGCCAAACCCAGTTGTGCGCTGAAGTTAACAACGGGGGTGAGCACAGCTGTGCTATCGGCCATGTTGGCCATGCAAGGCAATTGCGTGACGAGTGTTGAAGGCATTATTGACGACGATGTTGACCAAAGCATTCGTAACCTTGTGAGCATAGGGGCTGGGGCTATGAACGAAACCGACCATTGTGTGCTCGATATTATGACGCATAAAAAGAAATAAAAAATAAAATTGTTTGAGAGAAACTTGTTGTAAGCAAAGTGTGCTTTAAATGCATCAACCTTTCAAACGCCTAAACCATAAATAAATGAAAAGAACGCTTGCTACCACCTTGCTGCTTGCTGCCTTAACTGCAAACACGGCAACAGCACAGATGAGTTTGGTAAACCCCGTACCGCAAAAGGTTACGGCTTCGAGTAAAGGCATCATTGCTGCTCCCACAGAATGGAAGTTGGTGAGCGACAAAAATCGTAGTAATAGCATTGCTGCTGCTGCCATTTGTGCTTCAAAGCTTGTAAAGCAAAGTCCTTCAGCCTCATTCAGCGTAAAGATTGGCGTAAAGGGCGACAAAACAGTTAGCAAGGTAGCTAAACTCATACCCGCTAAGGCTGAGGGTTATTATTTGTCTGTTACGAACAAGGAGGTAATCATAGCAGGTGCCGATGAAGAGGGCTTGTTCTATGGTGTACAAACCTTGTTAGGTTCTGTAGCTGAGGGTAAACTTGAATGTTGCACCGTAACTGACTGGCCCGATGTACCCTTCCGTGGAACGGTTGAAGGCTTTTATGGCACCCCGTGGAGCCATCAAGCTCGTTTGAGCCAAATAGAATTCTATGGCCGCAACAAAATGAATGTTTACATTTATGGTCCAAAGGATGACCCTTACCATCGTGGTCAGTGGCGCAAGCCTTACCCCGATGCAGAGGCTAAGCGCATACAAGAGTTGAACGAATGTGCTCAGCGCAATGGTGTAAACTTTTATTGGGCCATTCACCCGGGTGTTGACATCAAATGGAATGATGCTGACCGCGATGCCTTGGTAGCCAAACTTGAAAAGATGTATGACTTGGGCATTCGCTCGTTTGCTGTATTCTTTGACGATATTTGGGGCGAGGGTGCTAAGGGTGACAAACAAGCTGAATTGCTGAACTATGTTGACAACCACTTTGTAAAAACTCACAAGGGGGTACGTCCGCTCGTAATGTGTCCTACCGAGTACAACCGTGCTTGGGCCAACGATGCTGGTGGCTATTTGCGTACGTTGGGCACAAAGATGAACAAAAGTGTGCAAATAATGTGGACGGGTAACTCAGTGGTGCATTGCATTGACAAGGAGAGCATGGAGTGGATTAACCAACGCATTGACCGTAAGGCTTACATTTGGTGGAACTTCCCTGTAAGCGACTTTGTGCGTGATCACATCCTCTTAGGTCCAGCCTATGGCAATGGCCTTGACATAGCTAATGATGTGTCGGGCTTTGTGTCAAACCCCATGGAACATGCTGAGGCTTCAAAAATTTCACTCTATGGCATAGCCGATTACACTTGGAACATGAAGGCTTATGACTATAAGGCTGATTGGGAAAAGGGCTTAAAGGCTGTGTTGCCCGACAACTATGAAGCGTTGCGCACTTTTGCCCTTTACAACAAAGACCTCGGACCTAATGGTCATGGCTTCCGTCGTGAAGAGGGTGATGAAATAAAGGATGTGGCTGCTGCTGCCTTACAAGGTGATGGCAAGGCTGTGCAAACTCTGTTTACCAAGAGTTATGAATTGCGTGTGGCTGTTGACCAACTTTTGGCCGATAACTCAAATGCCGAATTGAAGCGTGAACTGCGTCCCTGGTTGTTGCAAGGTAAAAATGTGGCTGACTATGGTGAGGCTGTTTGCATGATGGCTATTTGCCAACAACATCCTAATAACAAGGCTTATCCCTCGTTCGACCAACTTTATAAGCAAATTCGTGCTTTGCAAGTGCAAATGTATGAGTTAGAGAATTCTGATGTGCGTCATGCCCTTCAGCCTGGTATTAAACTTGCTACCAAGGTGTTATTGCCTACACTCAACAAGCTCTTTAGCCAAACGGTAGATGCTTATAACAAGGCCAACGGCACACAGTTAGACAATTCGTCAGAGTATAACCCTTACAAAATTGTTTCTGATGTTCCGCAATTGGCTTTGTTGCCAGTGAGCGTTCGTGGCAATGATGTTACGGTGGCTCCATCGCTTGAGGTGATTAAGTGGCCTAAAGATGCTGCCTTCACTATTGAGGGCGATCGCGACATCACGTTGGCTGGCATGGAGTTTAACTTGGGCGTGCCTGGTGTGGCTAAGAACTTTAAGCTTGAACTCTTCACTAACGGACAGTGGAAGCAAGTAAGTCTGTTGCACTACAAAGACAATGACCCTGTAATTCACACAGGTAACGAACTGGGCGGTATGAGTGCCTCAACGTTGCGCATTACTAACATTAGTGGTGCTGAACAACAGGTTTACTTTAAGATGTTCAAGTTTATAAAGCGCTAATGCGTGATGGCAATATAATAGTGTCATAGGGTACTTAAAAGCTATGATGCTAATAAGTAGGTACTTAAAATTATTTTGATCACCTACTTACATAAAAACATTTAGCAGTTTTACATTTTACCTAAATTCATAATAAAAAGGTGAAGTGTAAAACTGCTTTTTTGTTAGCTCTGTTGTTGGTTCATTATTTATTAGTAATTTTACTGCGCATTTTGTAACCCAAATTGCGATGATTTCGAAAAACATCAAAACAAACCTCAATACATGAAAAGAATCTTACTTTTATTTCTTTGCCTTATTACCAGTGGGCTGATGATGGCAGAGATAAGTTTTAACAGTACTACCAAGTACCGCATCAGTTGCAAAAGGTACAATGCATCGGATGCAGCAGGCTCGGTCGTATTGGGAGCTAATCACAACTCATCGGCCGAGTTGTATTACCTCACAACGGCTAACTACTCTGACGATAGTTGGTGGTACATTCGTAATCAAGGCAGTGGCTACGTGTTTGTCAATGCTAAGAGTGGTGAGTACATGACATTCACTACTGCTTATGATGGATACACGATTAAGAATCTTGCTTTGACCAGTTCGCTCACAAGCGATTGCGTGTGGAACATCTTGACGCAGTCAGATGGTTATGCTATCATTAGCAGTAACACGTCAAATTATGTGTTCGACTTGCGCACCAACCTTTTGCTTGGTACTTATCATAGTGCCAATTACGGCAGTAATGAACTTTTCAAAATATATGATGAACAGGGTAACGATGTGCTTAATGGCAAAGGGGAAGGCTCAGGTGGTGGCTCAGCATCCACTGACGACTACACCAGTTCCACTTATGGCACCAATTCAAATGGTGAGTATTGGGAGCGCACACAACTAACGCAACCAGTGGTGTATACCACCAATACCACTAACCCTGTGCTTTATTCTATAGTAAACTTGCGCTCAGGACGCTATGTGGGCATTGGGGTAAGCAAAAATACGGATGCTACCTGCTTGGTTGAAGAAAATGACGCTACGAATCGTGCTCAATTTTATTTTGTGAAGCGCGATGAAGGTGTGCAAATATTCACTAAGGATGGCTCGTACGTTTCAACCAACTATCCAACTCCTGATAATAGTGTAACTGATAAGCGTGCTGGCTTAAGTGTGGTTGATGGCACACCCGATGGCAACATTTGGACTTGGGGGTGGGCCAATGTAACCCGTGCTGGTTACACTATTACAAAACTTGATAACCTCAGTTCCAGTGATGCAACACAGTATGCAATGACATCGTGGAACGACTATAGTCTTGACAATAATTCGGGTAATGAAAACGTGCGCGAAATAGGATTGTGGGATGCGAACGATGATGGCTCAACCTTTGTGTTCACATCAAGCGACATGCGACATGCACAATACTTAAAGCAGCAGGGCATAGATTTAGGCCTTGACTTTACCCCCAAATCGTTCGACACCGCACTCGACTCATTTTTGTTAGGCAACAAACAAGTGCCTTATGATAGTTATAGCCGTGTGTTCTACTATCCGCTGCCTGAGAGCGTGCGCGAAAATGGTAACTATACTACCTCGTTCCGCTACACGTTGACACCCGCTTTAGCTGGCAATTACAAGTTGAGCGTAAATAATCAAGAGCCCGATGCTGATGGCAACATTACCATTGACCATGTAAATTGCGATCGCTCCTATTCAGTAGCACTCAAGGACCTTGATGGAAACACGGCACTAACAGGAGCTATACGCTTTACCTTCTTACCCGTGGTTGAGGTGAACGATAGTTACATAGTGTATGGAAGTTACACCAATGGCACCATACGCTTAACTTATCCCGAGAGTGAGGGGTTAGATTCTGTTTACCATGCAGCGTTTAAAGTGCGTGGCGCTTCATCACAAAACTATCCTAAAAAATCGTATGCTGTGAAGTTGCGCGATGCTGAAGGTAACTCTATTGACCGCAAAATGTTAGGCTTGCGCTCTGACAATAATTGGATTCTCGATGCCATGTACATTGATTTGGCTTGTATGCGTAATCGTGTATGTACTGACATTTGGAACGACTTTGCAGTGAAACCTTATTATGCCGATCGTGAAAAGAAAGTGCGTACAGGCACCCGCGGTAAGTTTGTTGAGATGATTCTTAACGGACGCCATAACGGACTTTACTGCATGACCGAGAAGATGGATCGCAAGCAACTTAAACTCAAAAAGTTTGTACCTGCCAGCGAATCATCAACAGGTGAGGACGAGGTGCATGGCTTGCTTTATAAGTCAACTGACTGGACTTATGAAACTTTTATGGGACATGAACAAAACAGCCTTGTGCTCAGCAATGCCAGTCCAGCAGGTTTTTCAAATCGCTTGGGCAGGGAAACATGGCGTGGTTATGAATTCAAATATCCCGACTATCAAGATGAGGCTGTTGACTGGGAACCGCTCTATAATGCGGTGAACCATGTGGCTGCCACAAAAACGCAAAGTGCATTTGATGATGGGTTTGAAACCTACTTTGACTACCCCTTGATGCGTGACTTTTATTTGTTCCTTGAGCTGATTTTGGCCACCGATAATCATGGCAAGAACATGCTCTTCTATGTTTATGACAAGCAAGGACCTGAGGGTGGAAAAATTGCCATTGCTCCTTGGGACATGGATGGTACACTTGGTCAACGCTGGGATGGTTCAACATCAATAACAGGTGCCAATCAAGACTTCGACCAATTCATTAATGCCAACGAGCATGGTCAGTACACTCCCTTCTTACGTTTAAAACTAAGTAGTAAGTATGATTGGAAGGGCGACCTTAGTAAGCGTTATGCTGAGTTGCGTCAGAGTGGCGTGTTTGATGGAGATAACATAGCCAACCGCATAGCTAACTATGCTGAGTTGTTTGAAGAGAGTGCTGCCGATGCTCGCGAAGAGGGCAGATGGGGTCATTATCATCGCAACCTGCAGTCAGCTGCCATCTACGCTGAAAGTTGGATTCGTCGTCGTGTGAACTACCTTGACGATAAGTATGGTTATGACCCATCAATCACTCAAATTAACGAAGCCAGCCAAGAGGCTCACTTTAATGTTACAGGTGAAAAGGGTAGCATTGCGGTTACTGTGGGTAAGGCACAATTGGTGCGTGTTTATTCCACTACAGGCGCGCTGCTCCGTACAGAGCAAGTGTCACAAGGATTCACTTTGCTACAAGGCATTGCACCTGGCATCTACATTGTTAATGGTGTGAAGGTGATGGTTGAATAATCAAGAACAGGAATATTTTACAAATCTGTTAAACACAGGAATAACTCGTTGGCGAATTTTGCGATTAACGGGTTGACAAGTTAGCGGGTTAACTTGTTAACTTGTTAACCGAAAATCGCGTTAACCGAAAAATCCGCCAACGTGTTTACAATATATAATATGATAACAGCAGAAACTCCACTTGATGAGCAGTTGCGCTATGTAAAACGCTCACTACGTGGTGTAATGAATGGCCCCGTAAGTGCTTCGATGCGCGAAAAGGGTTTGAACTATAAAGTAATATTTGGTGTAGAACTACCACGTTTGCAGCAAATGGCCACAGAGTTGCCCCATACCTATGAATTGGCCGCGGCTTTGTGGAAAGAGAATATACGTGAATGCCGCTTGTTGGCTGGCATGCTGATGCCTACATCTTGCATGGATGCAGAGTTAGCACGCCTTTGGGTAGAGCAAATGCATTATGTTGAAGAGGCTGAATGCACCGTGTTACACCTTTTCAGTCGTGAGCCTTGGGCTTCAGTTTGCGCTTTTCAGTGGATTGCTGATGAGGCTGAAATGTTACAATTATGTGGCTACTTGTTGCTATCGCGCTTATTTATGAAGGGGGCTGTGCCCTCAGAACGCGATGCGCAAGAATTCCTTGATCAAGCTGCTACCGTGCTGCAACAACCACAAACACCTGTGGGGCGTGCTGCTAGCAAGGCCGTGGTGAAGTTTATGGATATAGGCGAACAACAAGCAGAGGCTGCTGAACAAATGTTGCAAAGCTTGTAAGATAAAGACCCTCGTTGCGAGTGTAATAACACTTTTATGCTGACGAGGGCCTTTGCTTTTATTTCGCGTTGGTGGATTTAGTTAATGGGTTAACCTGTTAACCCGTTACCCCGTCAACTTGTTACCCCGTCAACCTGTTAACCTGTTACCCCGTCAACTTGTTAACCTGTTACCCCGTCAACTTGTTAACCTGTTAACCCGTCAACTTGTTAACCTGTTAACCCGTCAACT
>URDV01000044.1 GCA_900546605.1 uncultured Prevotella sp. | reverse complement strand
CTTACCTGTTAACCCGTTAACTTGTCAACTTGTTTACTAATTCCGCCAACGCGTATTGATAGGCTTTTAACAACTTGTTCACACAGCCAGAACTAAGTTATGTTTGATTTTTCATATAAATGTAAAACAAGACCATGTATTTTTTCGTAAATTTGCACCGAAACATAATCATAACGAAGTGCAATGTGTAGATACGCATTTTAAAACCTAAACAGACAAAGTGTGGCCTAAAAAATAGGAATGCGCAAATTAACTAACACATTACATATTCCCTAATACTTTATTTTACATGACAAAAGGTGTAAAACTTACGGCAGCTGCTTTGCTCATGGCCACTGGCGCATGGGCACAAGCTCCCGCTGACACCCTAAACATCGACAACTCGGACTTTACGTTTACCGAGTCGCAGCTTGACGAGGATAATGATGCCTCACAAGCTGTGTCGGCCATTATGGGTGCCAAGAGTGACCCTTATAACTCGGAGGTGGGCTACTTGTTTAGCCCCATGCGTTTCCGTGTGCGTGGTTACGACAACATGTATAACAACTATTACATGAACGGTCTTCAACTCAACGACCTTGAGATGGGACGTTTTGGCTACAGCATGGTGGGCGGTATGAACGATGCTACCCGTAACCAAGAGGGGGTTACAGCCTACGACTACAACACCTTTGGCATTGCTGGCATTGGGGGTGGTACAAGTGTTAACGCGCGTGCCAGCCAATTTGCAGCAGGCAACAAACTTACCCTTTCGGGCTGTAACCGCAACTATGTAGCTCGCGGCATGTTTACGCATGCTACAGGCTTATTGCCTTCAGGTTGGGCTTTTGCCGGATTGGTAGGTTATCGTTGGGCCAACGAGGGTGTTATTGAGGGTACGTTCTACAACTCACTCTCTTATTTCCTCTCAGCTGAAAAGCGTTTTGGCACTAAGCATGCTCTTTCGCTCGTTACCTTTGGTTCACCTACTGAACGTGGTCAGCAAGGAGCTTCAACTGAGGAGGCTTATTGGTTAGCTAACTCACACTACTACAACCCTAACTGGGGTTATCAAGGTGGTAAAAAGCGTAACTCACGTGTAGTTAACGACTTTGAACCTACTGCTATCCTTACTTGGGATTGGAAGATGCGCGACAACATGAAGTTGACTACCGCAGCTGGCTTTAAGTATTCTATGTATAGTTCTACGGCTTTGGGCTGGAATGGCAACGCTTATGACCCACGTCCTGACTATTACAAAAACTTGCCCAGTTCTATCTTTAATGTGTATGACCCCAAAATGAACGATGCTGATTTTCTGAATAGTGCAGAAGGTGCATGGGCTCTTGAGGGGTGGAACAAGCTCTACGATTACTGGACATCGAGTAAAGCTCACCGACAAGTGGATTGGGATCGTATGTATGCCGTTAACCGTGCAGCAGCTGAGCAAGGTGATGAAACGCTCTACTATCAAGAACGTCGACACAACAACCAAATGGTGGAGACTTTCAACACCTTATTCAATCACGAAATCAATCAGCACCACAAGTATGCCATAGGTTTCCAATATAACCACACCAAGGGTATGCACTACAAAACCTTGGCCGATATGTTGGGCGGTACGACCTTTACTGACTACGACAAATTTGCTGCTAACGAATATGGTCGCAATAGCCAAGAGGCACAGAACGACCTGAACAACCCTAACCGCAAAGTGGGTGTTGACGATAAGTTTGGTTACAACTACAACATTTTTGTAGACAAAGCCCGTGCTTATGGCCTCTATCAGTACAACGAAGGTAAATGGCAATATAACTTGCAGGCATTTGCCGAAGGTACACTCATGCAACGCGAAGGCTTAATGCGCAATGGACGTGCAGCTGACAACTCTTACGGCAAGAGCGGTAAGAGTAAATTCCTTGGTGGTGGCGGACGTTTTGGTTTAACATTCCGTCCTAATGGTTCACATATACTGAGCTTAAACTTCGGTGCTGAAAGCGATGCTCCATTGGCACGCAACTCGTTTGTGGCTCCACGTATGCAGAATGATTTTGTGAACAATCTTACCAACGAGAACATTTTCCACACTGACCTTTCATACCAATTCCGCTTTGGTAACTTCTCGGGTAAAGTCAGCGGTTACTATGCTCATTTAAGTAGTGGTGTTGAACAAACTGCTTTCTACAACGATGATGAGTCACGTTTCACCTACCTCACCATGACGGGCATTGACCGCGAGCACTATGGTGTGGAAGCTGCTTTCACCTACCAAATTACATCAAACTTTGCAGTCAACTTGATTGGTACCTATGGTGAAGCCAAATACGTGAACAACCCCTACGCGCAAGTAGCTTATGAGGGTTCGAGCGCTGCTACACTCCAAACGCTTAACTCATGGACTAACCCCGTGACTAACCAAACAGAAACTACTCCTCTATTTGTTTTAGCTAAGGGTATGCGCGAAAGCGGAAGTCCGATGGCTGTAGTTAGCCTTGGTTTTGACTATAACGTGAAGGGATGGTTCTTCAGCGCAAATCTGAACTACTACGACCGCGTATATATTGACTTCTCAGAATATCGCCGCTTGTCGAAGTCGATTATTAATAATGAAAAAGGTAAATACACACCCGCTGTTGATGCCGCAGGAAATTTGAGCTATGGCAATATAAAGAAGACGGATCTTGACAACTATGGTGGCATCTTCTATGACCAAGCAGGTAAGATAGTTGACACCTACGCTCCCAAGCAAGAGAAGGCTAAAGGCGGTTTCATGCTCGATGCTTCTATCGGTAAATACATCCGTTTGAAGAAGGGCAAAAGCCTCAGCATCAACCTCTCTGTACAGAACATCACTAATAACCGCAACCTCAAGACGGGTGGCTATGAGCAAAACCGCTCAGATAGCTACAATACTGGAAATGACAGAGCATACAAGTTCTCAAAGAACTCTAAGTACTACTATGCTAATGCCATTAATGGTTTCTTGAATATCGGCTTCAAGTTCTAAATTAATTCTGCAAACGACAAACAACAATGAAACTGAAGTTTTTATCAATCATAGCAGTTGCGGCAATGGCCACCCTATTCGGCACAACCTCGTGCATGGATGATCACGATGCGCCTAACACCGATGACTACATTGTGACCAGCCCCACCGATATTGGCGAGGTGAACGCAACCATTCTTGATGTAAAGGCAAAATATTGCCAAAATAGCACAGGTGCGGACTATTCACGTAATTCCTCAAACTGGCACTCTAAGGTCAATGAGGACATAATCATCGAAGGTGTGGTTTGCGCTAACGATGTAAGCGGCAATCTTTATCAAACACTACTCATCCGCAACATCGACAACAGCCAACCTGCCTCTAACCCTGCTCACGACCAGAGCATTATTCTTGCTGTGCGCAACACCGCGCTCTACCCCTATTTCAAACTCGGACAGCGCGTTAAGATTAACTTAAAGGGACTCTACGTGGGTGTTTATAGTAAGACTCCACGCATTGGCACACCTTATAAGACATCGTCGAACAATATCAACCTTGGCCCGATGGACTTCAATACATTGAAGACCAACGTACAGCTCGTAGGGAAGCCCGATGCGAATGCACCAGAACTCGTACCCGTAGACAAAAGCGATGCTGCAGGTTGCGCTTGGTTGCGCGCTTCGGCCAACAAGACGTATGAAAACACTCCTATGCTTGCCACTGTACGCGGTACTATCAAACAAGCTTCAACTGCTCCCGAAAAGGGTACCGCTACTGGAGTAGAAGGACTCACCGAAACGCTCTCAGCCAATGGGAAAAAGATTCTTGGCCCATATGAATTGCACGATGATGGATTTGGTGTTGATCGCGACATTGACCTCGGCAATGGCTCTACCGTAGCCCTTCGCACTTCTACCAAAAACCGCGTATCATTCATTGAACTGCCTGACAATGCTCGTTCCTTCACTGGAATTTTGAGTTACTACAGCAATTGGCAAGTACAACTACGCGACACCAATGATATGTCGGCCGACTAATCAATATATTCTAACAGCAAACACATAACATTATGAATAAATATATTTTCTGTCTTGCTGCAGCAGCCCTTTCGTTGGCTACATTTACTGCTTGCGAAGACGTGCCCGCTCCTTATGGCATCAACAACTCGGGCAATAACAATGGTGGCAATACAGGTGAAACCAAAACTATCTTTGCTGCCAACTTTGATACCAGTGCCGATGGCTTCACTTTCCAAAACGTATCACTGGGTGAAGGTCTCACTTACGTGTGGAAACAAGATGTGTACAATAGCAAGGGGTATCTCAAGGCTTCGGCTTATGCCAATAGTAAAAGCAACCCGAGCGAAGCTTGGGCTGTATCACCCGCTATCAATTTGAGCGACTGCACTGTAGCTACGCTCAACTTCCGTCAGGCTGTCAATAAAATAGAGCCAGGCATCCCTGCTGAGATGTACTCAGTATGGGCCTCAACTGACTATGCTGGCGATGTAACTACTGCTACATGGACAAAACTCGATGTACCCTCATTCCCCGAAGGCAATAGCTGGACATTCTCTGACGCTGGTGCCATTGACTTAGCTGCTTTTTGTGGTAAAGGAAATGTACGTATTGCCTACAAGTACACCAGCACGAGCGAAGCTTCTGGTACTTGGGAAGTTGATGAATTTACCATCACGGGTAATGGTACGCCAATGAGCAATGGCACAACTGAAGGCGGTGAAACACCTTCTAATCCCGACCAACCCACAGGTACCAACATCATAGCAAATGGAGGGTTTGAGAATTGGACTGATGGCAAATGCGATGATTGGAAATCAACTACCTCGGCAGGCAATGCTACAACTTCACAAAGCACTACTGCACATTCAGGACAATATGCTATTTTAGTAGCTGGGAACGAAAGCAGCAATAAGCGCTTAGGCTCTAAGGAGTACAAACTCAACCCTGGCACATACACCATTAGTATGTATGTAAAGGGTGCAGGTCAAGTAAGATTGGGCTATGCGATTGTAGGCGATGACGGTAAAATTGCAGGCGGTGACTCTTACAAATATGGTAACTACGCAACAACAACGGATGAATGGACATTGGTTACTTATGAATTTACGCTTGATGCCACAACGACTGTAAACTTTGTGGTAATGAATCCAAAGACCACAAGCTATGCTAAAGCATCAGATAAGTTAATCGATGATTTCTCAGTAGTTACAGCAAATGGCGGTATCGCTGCTTCAGCTATTCATCGCGTAATAAAGTAAAATAGCCGATAGAGTAACACTCCTATCAATTAATTATTAGGTGCTTGGGAAGTACTCATCCGTGTGTGCTCCTCAAGCACCTATTTTCCTCATGAACAGCACAATTAATAATAAATACATTCAAACTGTCGCAAGCAAATTTCTGTTTGTCATAACTCTATTTATTGTAGTTTTTTCTATCTACTCTTGCGACGAAGACCACGTATGGGACAATCCCAACCCAGGCGGTGGTAATTATCAGCCCACATCAAACATCACAGCACGCATGGAAACTCCACGCGTACTTACCGATGGTTCTACCGTACTCATTGATCACACCACACTGGTAAACGGCAAAAACGTTGTTACCTACGAATTGGAGTACGACAAAGAAAAATTACATTCCCGTTGGGTGGCTTTTCGCTTCGATAGCAATACGCGCTCTAAAATGACAGGACGTTCTGATGAGCCTTTTCAAGACGACCCCAGTCTGAGTTCCACCTATCATATTGGCTATAATGGTTTTGGTCGTCCCTACGACCGTGGCCACCTTTGTGCATCGGCCGATCGTTTATATAGCACAACGGCTAATGAACAAACCTTTTACATGACCAATATGTCACCACAGCTCAGTTCGTTTAACCAAGGTTATTGGATTACGCTCGAAAACCTTGTACAGAACTTAGGACGTAATGCTGCTTTTGCTGATACACTCTACGTAGTAAAAGGTGGTACAATTCGTAGCAACCAAATCATGGACTACGTATCACGATCAGGTGGGAAAAAAGTAGCTGTACCGAAATACTACTATGTTGCTCTGCTCAAGGTGAAGAATGGTACCTACTCTTCTATCGCTTTTTGGATGGAACACAAAGATTACGGCTATAACTATAAAAACAAAGCCCCACTAAGTGAGATAAAGACGCACGCCATATCAGTTAATCAACTCGAAACACTTACAGGCATAGACTTCTTCCCCAACTTGCCCGATGCAGCCGAGAAAATAGTGGAAAACTCTTGCATGCCAGGAACCTGGGGTATGTAACTTACTCATGAGCAAACTTAGCCATAGCTATAAGTGTCTGTGTAAGTGCGTAATGCACACTGATTCTCTGCATAAATGCAAGAATTCGCACAAAAACAAAAGAAACGTGCAATAAATCACATCTTTTTAAGTCAAAAGTTTGTCAGTATTAGGAATAAGCATTACTTTTGCACGCGGAAATTAAATCAAAAGCATATAATTCATTAAATAAACAATAAGAAACTATGTCTGATATTGAAGCAAAAGTAAAGGCTATCATCGTTGACAAGCTCAGCGTTGACGAATCTGAAGTAAAGAACGAAGCAAGCTTCGCTAACGACCTCGGTGCTGATTCACTCGACACTGTAGAGCTCATCATGGAGTTTGAGAAGGAATTCGGCATCACTATCCCTGAGGATAAGTCTGAAAAGATCTCTACCGTTGGTGACGCTATCGCTTACATCGAAGAGAACGTCAACAAGTAATCAAGGCTTGTCATACGACGACACTCACATTACATAATTAACGTTTAACGTTCCGCGTCGGCGTCGCTGCCCTTTGGGCCGTGAGGCTTGACGAGTGCACGTTAAACGTTAATTTGTTAAGTGGACATTGCGCATAAATGGCGCTACCTCAATAAACAAACATTCAGTTTCAACACGCGGCTAAGCCCCTTTTTAAAGTTCGCTGCAATTATTCTTTTCTTTCAAAACGAAAGGCATTTGGGCTACGAAGCGAACGAGCCATTTAGCAGATTAGTGAGTAAGTGTTGCACCACTCTCAACGACGGCACACGGCGTACTAATCTTCTAAACGTTGCATAACGTTGGCCTACTTAAACTTTCGCAGCAAAAGAGTTTTTGCACAAGCACACCAAGGTGCGGCACATTTAGAGCAGCGTGTTCCAACCAACCACACAAACATTCAACTTTCATTATGGAACTCAAAAGAGTAGTTGTAACAGGCCTTGGCGCCCTCACCCCTGTAGGTAACACTATGCCCGAAACTTGGGAAAACATTAAGAATGGTGTAAGCGGTGCAGGCCCTATCACTCACTTCGATGCTTCAAAGTTCAAAACCCAATTTGCTTGCGAGGTAAAGAACTTTAACGCAACTGACTTTATTAACCGCAAAGAGGCTCGCAAGATGGACCTTTACGAGCAGTATGCACTCGTTGCTGCTATGGAGGCTATCAAAGACTGCGGTTGGGACCTTGAAACAGTTAACAAAAACCGCATCGGTGTTGTTTTGGGCGTAGGTATCGGTGGTATTCACACCTTTGAGGAAGAAGCTGGCAACTACGCTGTTAACAAAGAGGCTGGACCCCGTTTCAACCCCTTCTTCATTCCTAAGATGATTGCTGACATTGCTGCAGGTCAAATTTCTATTCAGTATGGCTTCCACGGCCCCAACTACACCACTACTTCAGCTTGTGCTTCATCAACCAACGCCTTGGCCGATGCCTTCAATTTGATTCGCTTGGGCAAAGCCGATGCCATGGTTACTGGTGGTGCCGAAGCAGCTATTTGGCCTTGTGGTGTAGGTGGTTTCAATGCCATGCACGCACTTTCAACTCGCAACGATGACCCCACACATGCTTCACGTCCTTTTAGTGCCAGCCGCGATGGTTTCATCATGGGCGAGGGTGCAGGTATCTTGATTCTTGAAGAATTGGAACACGCCAAGGCACGTGGTGCTAAAATTTATTGCGAAGTAGCAGGTGCAGGTATGTCAGCCGATGCTCACCACATCACCGCTTCACACCCCGAAGGCTTGGGTGCTAACCTCGTTATGAAAGCAGCTCTTGAAGATGCTGAAATGCGACCTGAGGACATTGACTACATCAACGTTCACGGCACTTCAACTCCTGTAGGCGACCTTTCAGAGGTGAAAGCTATTAAGCAACTCTTTGGCGAACACGCTTACAAACTCAACATTTCATCCACTAAGAGCATGACAGGCCACTTGCTCGGTGCCGCTGGTGCTGTTGAAGCATTAATTTGCTGCTTGTCTGTTCAAAACGACATTGTGCCTCCTACCATCAACCACGAAGAGGACGATCGTGATGAAAATATTGACTACAACCTCAACTTTACCTTTAATAAGGCACAGAAGCGTACCGTACGTGCAGCATTGAGCAACACATTTGGCTTTGGTGGCCACAATGCTTGCTGCATTGTTAAGAAGTACGAAGCTTAATGTAACACAGGTTCTGCGAAACTAATGGCGTGATGTGCAGATGTGCAGATGTGCAAATATAAATGAAGAATGTCTACCCGTAGACATTGTCCTACAAAATGCATTTGCACATTTGCACATTTGCGCATTTTCATATTAGTAACCCGTTGGCAGTATGCTTAATTAATGGGTTGATAAGTTGATTTAGGGTCTGAATGTTCTGAAGCTAAAAAACTTGGCCAACTTACCCGTTAACCTGTCAAACCGTTAACCTGTTGAACTGTTCAACCATTAACCCGTTAACTTGTCAACTTGTATACAAATTTTGCCAACGCATTATTAGTAAGCAAAAGAACCTTTTACTCCCACACTTTCATTTAACAAACAACATGATTCTCAATCTGTTTGACCGAATGAAACTTCCCTTCCGCAAAAACAAGGAGTTTCTTTCGGCACTTTATGACATATTGGGCTTCTATCCGCATAACATTGAAATTTACCGCATTGCCTTTTCACACAAGTCGTTGGCTTACCAACACTACACCGGAAACAAAGGCAACAATAGCGGCAAAGATCGTAAAGGAGGCCCTAAAGACCGCCGCGACCGTAAACCACGCAGCGAGAACACTTCAAAACCACTTAACAACGAACGTTTAGAATACTTAGGCGATGCGGTGCTTGAAACCGTAGTGAGCGACATTCTGTTCCGTCACTTTCCCAACAAGCGCGAAGGATTCCTTACTTCAACCCGCTCTAAAATTGTGCAACGCGAAGCCTTGAACCGCTTAGCAGCCGACATGGGACTCGAAAAACTCATTTTAGCAGCACAAGGCACACGCATGAGCCACACCAACATTGGTGGCAATGCCTTCGAAGCCTTGATGGGAGCCATCTACCTTGACCGCGGCTACAAGTTCTGCCATTGGTTCATTACCAACCGAGTTATTGGACGTTACGTTGACATTGACTCTGTGGCACAAAAAGAGGTAAACTTTAAGAGTAAACTGTTGGAATGGAGCCAAAAGAACCGCATCAACATTAACTTTAAAGATAGTTCTGTTGATAGTGCAGAAAAAGGATTCCGCACAGTCATCACGCTCGAAGGTATCACCATAGCACGCGGTAGCGGACGTTCAAAAAAGGAAAGCCAACAAGAAGCCTCGAAAGAAGCCCTCACTCGTATGCGACGTGAACCTAAAACCTACGACAGCATATTCCGTGCTAAGGAAAAACGCACAGCTATGGAGGCTGAAGAATCGTTTGCTCTGCCCAAAATTGACGAAATTGAAACCAAGGTTGGTAACAACGATGGTCGCAAAAATAGTAAAACTGATAATGCTCCAGTACTCGAAGAGCGCAAAAGGGCTAAAACCGAGTCAGACGAGGCTTACGACACTGCATACGATGCCTCAGCTACCTTTGAAGTGATTGACACACCCCCACAAGCTGAAGAGGTTACCACCGAATTCTGCGAAGAAAACGGTTTACCCACTCCGCCTCAAGAGGATGAGCTAAAAGAGGCTGATGAAAAGTTGCGCAAAAAGCGCACTCGCAATCGGGGACCTAAAACCGTTGGCGACGCTGTTAAAGGTGTAAACAAAGGCACCACTACTGCTGAAGAAAAGGCCGAAAAGCGCGAAGCCGAACGCGTAGCCGAGGTGGAACGGCAACGTGCCAAAGCTGAGCGCAAGCGCCAAGATGCTGAAAAAGCAAAGGCGAAGGCTGAAGCAGAGCAACAACGCAAGCAGGCTGAAGAGGCTAAAGCTGAGGCTGAACGCGTGGCTCGCCTAAAGGCTGAGAGCAAAGCTAAGGCTGAAAAGGCTCGCTTAGAGGCTGAACGCTTGGCACATGAGGAGGAGGAACTCATGGCGCAAGCTGAAGCTGCTGCACAGGCAACACAACAGTTTGACAATGTCACTCCTGCAGCGAGCAGTCTGCCTGAAATGAATGCTGAAGAGGGTACCACAGCACATACTGCCGACGTGACTGACACCCAACAGGTACAATCGGTGAATGCTGACATCAACACAGAAGCCATTGCTACTCCTAAAACTGCTACTCCACCCCGCACCGAAATCAATGCTCTCATGCAAGCACTTACGGCTCGTGCTAAAGCTGATGTTTGCCACGAAACGCTGCAAGAGCAAGCAATTGAGCAAGATGTGATGGAGGAACAAGCTGCTGCATTTACCAACGATGCTGCTCAAGCCTTAGCAGCAGACGTAGCTGATGATTTGGCTACTGAGGTTCAAATGGAAGCTGAAACCGCTGAAATAGAGATGGAAGCAGCTAAAAACGAGGCTGAAGCTGTTGATGCTATTTCTGAATCAGACTTTGAGTCTACACAAACCGAAGTGAATAAAGTGGCATCAATGCCTGTTGAGAAGGAAACGACTCCTGCCGACAACGACTCACCAGCCCCTACCGTAGCAGACGAGACTTTTATTATTAAGGAGGACTTAACGGCTACTGAAGAGGCTGAAGAACATAGCAACGATGAGTATGGTGCTGCCCCACAGCTACAGGACACTACAGCTTCCACAAGAAAGGAGAACGTAGCAACCATAGCTGAGCAGGATTCTATTGATAATGCAATGCCTTACACAGAGACTACTGAGAACAATAACAACGACAATGACGATGAATTGCAAACACTCACCGCCCGTCCATTATCGTTTGATGACCTCATGTTTGGCACAGAGCACGACTCTCAATTGGCATTATTGGACGATGAAGAGTTGGACTATGCCAGCACACAACCATCTCATGCTGAAAGCACACCTAAGCAGCACAATGCAAAGCGTAATCAGCACAAACGTCGCAACTACAAAAAGAAAGTAGCCCCTGAAGGCGAAAATAAGGCCGATAGCAAGCCTAACAAAGTCACAGATAAGGTAACACCTTCCGACAGCACTAACAATAGCTCAGCAGCGTCTACTAAGCGCAAACGCAACCATCGTCGTAGACGTGGTGGTGCAGAAGGCAACAAGCCAAAGACGGATAACACATCTGCACAGTCGGAGGCATAATAACACACCTACACTAAACGGGGTGCAAGTTAACCATGGAAACTTGCACCCCGCTTGTTGTTTTATCACATTTCACGCAATTAGGTTCATAAACTACCAACAAGCTAATAACACCTCAGTTAATTACTTTACCAAGTATCTCTCATATACTTTCCATTTATTCTTATCATACTTTGAAAAGTATCTTTAGCGGACAACAATAATATCAGTATCTAACTTAAACGCGTTGGCGGAATTAGTAAACAAGTTGACAAGTTAACGGGTTAACAGGTAAGT
>URDV01000043.1 GCA_900546605.1 uncultured Prevotella sp. | reverse complement strand
CAAGTGCCAATGAGTACTATACTCAAGTGCCATTGAGTACTATACTCAAGTGCCAATGAGTACTATACTCAAGTGCCAATGAGTACTGTACTCATGTGCCATTGAAAACTATTGAACAGAATGCTATCTATTGGTTAGAATATGGGTATATGAGATATTTTTTTTACTGATACAAGATATTTTATAGCCTCCAAAAATGATGTTGCAATATAAAATAGACGCATTTTTTATAAACTATATAACATTAATTTGTATTACTTATACAAATCTATACCATTTACCCCCCTGCATTATCTTCTTTACACCCCAACAGCCCATCCTTTACTCCCATTATATTACTATCAAATTGCGTCATTACGTCTATTCAATAAGTCAATATTTCCGAAAAAGCAGCATTTAATGTCCCGTCACATATTGACACCCATTGATGGATTTCTTGTTAACCTGTCAACTTGTTAACCCGTTAGCCAAAAATTCCGCCATCGGGTATAAGAAAGGACATTACTATGCTTACATACGCATTGAATATTGTGTGCTAAATGCTAACGCATCGCAACAAGTTCATGGAAAAACGTCATGAAAAATGCGGTAGAACATGAAATGCATCATGCTCTACCGCATTAAGTGTTTTAAGTAATATCAGTGTTTATTACGTATTGGCGGAATTAGCAAACAAGTTAACAAGTTAACGGGTTAACAGGTAAGTTAGTCAAGTTTTTAACTCCTTATCATTCAGACATTAACATAATAAGTAGTTGCATGCTTACTTGTTAGCTTGTCAACTTGTTAACCCGTTCACCAAGATTTCCGCCAACGGGTTGTTTATTATCAGCCGATAGCTTATTTTTTGCTAATGCGCACTTTGTACTGCATAACCTTTTCGGGCACACAGTATTTGCGCAGCGTGCCAACGTCTTGTCCACATGAAGCATTACCAATGCCACGCATAGCGGCGTCAAGGTGAAGCACCGTGTAGGGACGTTTCTTCATTTCCCAATAATGGTTCGCATTCATCAAGTCATCGTCGGTGTAAGGCAATGCTGAGAAGTTCACCTTGCCTTCCGTCTCGAATTTTACCCCGAAGCCCGACTTGTCAGTAAGCACTAATTCGTGCAATTGCTCACGATTACCAGTGCTTTGTGGCTTCATGTTAGGTTCAACCATGTCGGTCACAGTGGTAGTGTAGCGTCCAATGGTCACTCCGTCGCAGCGGTCAACCGCATTTTCCCACGGACCTAAAGCGTAGTAGTTAACTTTTGAAAGTGAAGAGTCAAGCATACAAACCAATCCTGCACGGCGTAATTCGCTTGTGTGAGGAGTTAAGCGTACAGCAACATCTACCACCCCTTGTGGATAAATGGTGTAGTCAATCTCTGTGTCACAGAGAGAACCTTTGCGTGAAGTCTTCACTACCGTGTTACCATCAATGGTGGTAACTTGTAATTGGCCTTTGGCTTGCAAACCATTTTGTGTGTTACCAAAGCGGTCATTTTCAATCCAGCGGTGGTTGCTGTATTCAAATCCCAGCTCATTAGCAATGATGTTGCGACCATTGAGAGCAAGTGCCGTAAGACGTGCAGTGGCATTGTCAAAGGTTAGTTGCACGTGGTCATTGCCAATGATAGTTTTGTCAAGCGATAAAGTTTGCAACATTTCAGGAGCTTTGGCATCAGCTTTGATAGTAGGCAGTGCACCACGTTCGTTAAGGGTGTATTGCTTCAGAGCCACCTCATGATGTGCGGCAGCATAGCGTTGTTCTTTGATAAAGTCAACGTGCAAGGTCAACATTACCTCGGTACCCGCCTTTTGTGCCTTGAGCAAGTTAGCTTTGTTGAGTTTAAGCGTGAGTTGTGTGCTATCGCCAGGAGCTACAGCAGGGAGTTTCACACACTTAGTACTAACCACATTGCCATTGCTTACAATGTCATAGCGTAGACGCAGGTCGCGCAAATTTTGGAAGGCATAAGCATTGCGCAGCGTAATGGTAGCCGTGTTGTTTGTCTTATCAACACTATTGAGCGTAAACTTTATAAACTGGTGAGCCGCCTTCACTTCTTTGAGTTTGGCACTCTCTTGGCGCAAACCATTGATGATACCATTGCAGCAGAAATTGCCTTGATGCGGACCTGGGTAGTCGTAGCCAGTGGTAAGGCGGTAAATACCCTTCTTCATCAGTTGAGGGTTGAATATAGACTGGTCCACCCAGTCCCAAATGCAGCCACCTATGGTAGCGTTCGATTGTTCCATCACCTCCCAGTATTCGCTCAAGTTACCAATAGCATTACCCATGGCGTGAGCATACTCGCAAAGGAACATAGGCTTGTCAAGGTTTGACGTGTGTTCGTGCATCCAGTTCATGCCAGGATACATTTTTGAGTAAAAGTCAGAGTAGCGTTCGCCACCATAAGGCAAGCTGATGCGAGTGCCTTCATAATGAACAGGTCGCGTGTCAAGTTGTTTGGCAGCCTCGTAGCAGTCTTTAAAGTTAGCACCTGCGCCAGCCTCGTTGCCCAAACTCCACATGATAACACAAGGGTGGTTGCGGTCGCGCAAAATCATGCGGTCAATGCGGTCAACAAAGGCAGGAATCCACGACTTACGGTCAGAGATGCTTTGGTTAGCATGGTCCTCTAAGTCGGCCTCGTCAACAGTGTAGAGTCCGTAGTAGTCATACATAGCATACATACGGGCATCATTGGGGTAGTGTGAGGTTCGAATGGTGTTAATGTTGTTTTGCTTCATCAGTGTAACATCACGTAGCATTTCGTCCACTGTTACTGCACGTCCATGCTTAGCAGATGTGTCATGACGATTCACACCCTTCAGAAAAACACGTTGGTTATTAACGTATAGCAAAGAATTTTTCACTTCCACTTTGCGCAAGCCCACTTTAGTGGCAAAGGCCATTTCGTCTTCGCCCTTATCATTTTGCTGTATAATGCGCAGAGTGTAGAGGTTGGGAATTTCTGCACTCCAAAGAGCCGCATTAGGCACGTCCAACTGAATGTTAGCTTTCGTACCATTAGCCCCACTCATGTCAACGCGTTCCTCTTGAATTTCAATACCTTCGGGGTTGAATATTTTAGCCACGATGGTCTTTTTACCTTTCAAGTGGTCGCGGTTGTCAAGGGTCAGTTGCACATTTACTTTAGCCATAGCCATTTGCTCTGGGTCAATGTCAATGGTCGATGTGATGTAGTGGTCGCGTACGGCCATTTTAGGTGTGCTATAAAGGTAAACCTCGCGGAAGATACCGCTCATGCGGAACATGTCTTGACATTCAAGGTATGAGCCATCGCTCCATCTGAACACTTGTACAGCTAATCGATTCTCATGTCCCTTGTTCAAATATTTAGTAATGTCAAACTCTGACACATTATTAGAGCCTTGCGTGTAGCCCACATACTGACCATTCACCCACACAAAGGCAGCAGAGTAAATGCCTCCAAAGTGAATAAAGGTGCGTTGGCCATCCCAACTATCGGGTATACTAAAGGTGCGAACATAAGAGCCCACGGGGTCGATGCCATAGTTTTTGCCACCATCGTTAAAGCCCGGACGCGCTTTGATAAAGGGAGGCGTGTTAGCATGTGGATACTCCACATTGCAGTACAGGGGCTTGTCGTAGCCCAACATTTCCCAGTTAGAAGGCACAGGGATGCTGTCCCATTGGCTCACATCATAATCGTTTTTGAAAAAATCAAGCGGACGTTGTGAGGGCTCAGGCACAAAGTGAAACTTCCAAGTGCCGTTAAGCGAAAGGTAACGACTGCTTTGAGGTGTAGTCCATGGTGTGTTGTAATAAGCCTTGTCAGCCAACATCTCCTTTTCGTTAGCATAGGGCAAGTAGGTAGCTACTCCAGCCTCTTTGTTTTCAGCAAAAATGGTTTCATCCTCCCAATAGGGCGATTGAATTTTTGGCTTTTCAACTTGTTCAAAACAGAACCACGCAGCTGCGTTCTTAGCATCATAAGGAGCCAGTTTGAGTTGACCATTTTGTAAGGCGTACATGCGTGCGGCCTTGTCTTTGTTACCTGCCGAACGAATAATGTAAGTGCCCGCGTGACCTGCTACAGGTTCAAACTTAAATTGGGCATTGTTCCACACACCCTCTTGTGCAGGCCACTGTAGCAAATAGTCAATAGAAACGTTATCGCCACCATCGTCAAAGTTTTGCGTATAGAAGGCATTGTTAATAACACGGCGTGTGAGGTCAAGCATTTTGATGTTCCAATACTGGCCGCGGTTTTGGGCATCAGCCTTTTCAGCTACAATGTGTGCATTGTTTTCGCCAGAGTCGCCATTGCCCAATACCCACTCGGGGTGCTGTAATGAACGTATGCGGTAGGTAAGGTCAGCATCAAAGCCCGCCTGAGCAGCCTCGCTTATGCTAAATTGTGCAGCTTTGTTGTCTGTAGCCTTAGCGCGTGCAATGAGCACCAACTTGTTGCCTTGCACGGCGGCAGCCATGTTGGGACGGTTGGTAGGTATGAGGTTAACATATTGTCCATCAGTTTGCACCTTCCACAGTTGCGCTTCGTCAGAGCCATTGTTTTCGCCTAAAGCCAAAGCCTCGCCTTGAGTACGCACGGCTTGGTTGGTAAAGGGGTTGATTATGCGCCATGAACCTGATAGCTCGTTCATGGTAAAGTGCTGATTAGGAACATTGTTATTGAGCTTTGAAAGTGTTAGGTTGCCCTGCTTGTCAAAATCAACAACTTGCCCTTTTAGCGCAGATACCACGTGGTATAAGACCCCTTGTTTGAAACTTTGCGCCTGTAAACCCAGTGTGCTGAAGCATAACAAAAGGGCTAATGTCAACCAGTGTTGTGCGATTGATTTTTTAACCATAATGTAAATAAGGAACGATAAAAATGAAATAACCTTGCGACCACATACACTACATGTGGTCGCAAGGATGGGTTAACTTAAGAAAAGTATGATAGCTTGTGCTACTAAAATGCGTAGGAACATGGCCAACGGGTAAACCGTAGAGTAACCTACCGAAGCAGCATCGTTGTTAGCTGTTTGGTTAGCATAGCCCAATGCAGGAGGGTCGGTGTTTGAACCAGCTATAATGCCCATTAGTGTGAAATAGTTGAGCTTAAAGCGCCAGCGCCCCACAACCCCCATAATGAGAATGGGAATGATGGTGACAAGGAAACCTACCCATACGTAGGTAAGTCCATCGCCTGCTACTACCGTGTCCCAGAAGTTGCTGCCGGCCTTAATGCCTACAGCCGCGAGGAACAAAATGAGTCCGATTTCGCGCAAAAGCAAGTTGGCTGATGTGGTGGTGTAAGTTACCAAGTGGAACTTGTAGCCATAGGCACCTGCTAAAATGGCAATGATGAGCGGTCCACCAGCTAAACCTAACTTGAGCGGTGTGGCCATGCCAGGAAATTGGAAAGGAATGCTACCGAACACAATACCTACTAAAATGCCTAAGAAGATGGCACCCACATTGGGGTGGTCAAGGCGTTTCACTGAGTTTCCTAATAGGCGCTCAACGCGGTTAACATTGTCTTCAGGTCCTGCTACCATCAGTCGGTCGCCAATTTGAATGCGGAGCGAACGGTCGGCAAAGAGGTTCATGCCCTGACGTGTGATACGTGTAACGTTAACGCCATACATTGAACTAAAGTGCATTTCGCCAAAGGTTTTACCATTCACTTCGGCCTGTGTAACCAAAATGCGCTTTGACACAATAGGTGCCTTTTCAGCTTGCCAGTCCACTTCAATTTCCTTACCAATAAATGCGGTAGCGGCTTCAGCATCATCCATGGCGCACACAGCGTTCATTTCATCACCTACATGCAGAATCGTGTCTCTGGTGGGCGAAATGATGTTGTCGTCGTGTTTGTAGTGTGTACACACAAAGGTTCGACCCAAGAATTGGGTGAGTTGTGAGAATGTTTTACCCTCCAAAGCCTTGTTTTCAACACGCAGCGAAATGTGGTGTGGTTTGGCATGAGGGTTATCCTCCTGCGAAAGTTTAATTTGCTCTTCTTCCTTTTCAAGTTTAATGCGGCAAATGTAGCGAATGGCTATGGTGGCACCAATAATGCCCACAACACCTAAGGGGTAGGCACATGCATAACCAGCGGCAATGTTTTGCCCATGCATGTCAATGCCTAAGGTGTTAATAGCCTCTTGCGCGGCACCCAAACCAGGCGTGTTTGTAACGGCACCATAAAGCACACCTACTGCCATAGGCAAACTGGTGGGGTCGTTGGTGTCGAACACTAAATAGTAAAGGCCTAATAGCACAGCTACGTTGAGCAGTACAATGCCTATGGCCATAAGGTTCATTTGCACACCATCCTTTTTGAATGATTGAAAGAAACTGGGGCCTACTTGCAAACCGATGCAGTAAACGAAGAGAATCAGTCCGAAGTCCTGAATAAAGTTCAGCACCTTGGCAGGACAAGCGTATCCTCCGTCAGGGTCGGTTATACCCATGTGGTGGTAAATGTGTCCCACCACAATGCCCGCAAACAACACAAAGGTAACACCAAGTGACACACTTCCCACTTTGATCTTGCCCAGCACAACGCCTATGGCTATGACCAACGAGAAGAGTAGCACAATGTGCGCCACCGAGTCGGTTGTTGAGAATAGAGATGAAAACCAATCCATGGTTGTTAGTAAAAAAAGATAAGTATTTAGGTTTGTAATTTTCGTAGCACGATGACACCTTATTCAAGGGGGTGTAATTTAAGGTGTAGGCGTTAACTAACCTCTGCAAATATAGGCAATGTTTTGCTTTTGGCAAAATTATTTGCTCATGTTGAACCGCGAAAAGGTGAAAGACTCTACAACAGGCGGATGTTCATAAGGGCGTGAATAATGGAGGGACAATTGAGTCCACACCACTCATCTATTCACTTCATGCGTTGGCGTTAACCCAAAATTGTGCCAACAGGTTCACTTAACAACAGTAGCGCGTGTAATGCGTATGTCATCAAAGGGACGATTATTTTCATCACGTCCAGCCCATTGTATGATGTCGGTAACGTCAAAGCCTTCTACTACCTCGCCAAATACGGTGTATTGCCCATCTAAATGAGGCGAACCGCCAAAGGTACGATACACCTCTTTAATTTTAGGCGTAAGTTTTACTTGGTGGTGAGTAACAGAGTCCAGGCGCTCTTGCATTATATCTAATTGGTCATCGGTGAAGATGCTACCTGTAACGATGTAAAATTGTGAGGCTGATGAAGCTCGTTGCGGATTTACCTCATCGCCCTCGCGTGCTGCAGCTAATGCACCGCGACGATGAAAGTGTTGCGGGTAGTGAATTTCGGCAGGTAAGGTGTAAGGCTCAGGCGAGTCGCCCAATAGCTGGCCTGGCTGTGCATGGCGGCTGGCAGAGTCACCCGCTTGTATCATAAAGTCGGGAATGATGCGGTGAAAAAGTAATCCGTCATAGAATCCTTCTTTCACCAACTTTAAAAAGTTATCGCGATGTATAGGCGTGTCGTTGTAAAGTTTTACACGAATGTTGCCTTTAGTTGTTTCAAGTAAAACCTCATGCTCAATGCTGTCGGGTGTAGCGTTTTGAGCAGAAAGGGGTAGGGCGCTGATAATGAGCGTTATGATAATAGCAAACAGTTGTTTCATGTTCGATGATAATACGTGTTGACGGAGTTGGTAAATGTGTTGATAAGTTGACAAGTTAACGGGTAAGTTTGTCAAGTTTTTTAAGCTTTATGCCATTCTGATTTTAACATGATAAGTAAAGTCTGGCATACTTGCTTGTTAACCCGTCAACCTGTTACCCCGTCAACCCATTAACCATGAAGTCCGCCAACGGGTTGATGAATTTAAATTTTATCCAATCCTTTGGTATACTTCAACCAATAGTATTTCAGTGGATTTTTATATTTCAATTGCTTCCACGGACGACTTTGGTGTGGACGATGAATAACGGGCAATGTGCAGAATAAGTAGTTGTGAAAGCCCTGTTGGCGTGATTCGTGCGAAATCGTAACATCGAACCAATTCTTTTCAGGATTCAGTTCGGTAAAAGGGTAAGCAGCTAACAATGAAGGTGTGAGCAGTGAACAGCAAAAGCTGCAATGCTTTTTGGTGTCAACCACTTTCCCCTCTTGCCCCTTGGCAAATAAGTAAGGGTAATTAATGTGCTCGTCATCGTCAACGGTAACAGCAGCGGCAATGCCACAGTCGGGGCGTGCTTGTGCGCCATCGAATAAACTTTGTAGTGTGTTAGGACGTACCACAACGTCGCTCTCGACAATGCATAAGCCCGCATCGGCAGCCAAAGCCTCACGTTGTGCCGTTTGCAACACTAACAAGTAGTTAGGCGAAGGGTGTGAGGTTAGGTCACTCAAGTTAACCAATCGAAATCCGTATTTGTCAGCAGCTTGTTGCAGACGTTGAGTGTTCTCGGGAGTCGAAAAATCGTTGTATATAGTATATGTGTGGGGCACTGTTAATAAACTGGCTTTGACGGCACGAATGGTGATAAGTGTAGAGTCAATAGAGTCCTTAACAGGAGTGATAATATGTAGTTGTTTCATGAATCAATAGGGGCAGAAATAATGTTTGATGGCGCAAATGTAAGTATTTTTGGCTGAAAACAACTTGACAGTTTCCTTTAAAGTGTGGTTTAGCCCCGAATGTTTGTGCTAATTCTGTAAAAAAGAAGTAACTTTGCTGCTGAATAGCGTAAACGATAACGCTGAAGAATATACATAGAAAATACAAATGACTGAAAATTATAGTTTGAGCCACTTAAAGGAACTCGAAGCAGAGTCTATTCACATCATTCGCGAAGTGGCAGCGGAATTTGAAAATCCTGTAATGCTTTATAGCATAGGTAAGGACTCAAGCGTAATGGTGCGCTTGGCAGAGAAAGCTTTTGCACCAGGTCGCCCACCTTTCCCCTTGATGCATATTGACTCAAAGTGGAAGTTTAAAGAAATGTTGGCCTTTCGCGATTGGTATGCCAAAGAGCATGGATGGAACTTGATAGTTGAAAGCAACATGGAGGCATTCAAGGCAGGTGTTGGCCCCTTTACGCATGGTTCGAAGGTTCACACCGACTTGATGAAGACACAAGCCTTGAAGGCAGGACTTGATAAGCACCACTTTGATGCTGCCTTTGGTGGCGCACGACGCGATGAGGAAAAAAGCCGTGCAAAGGAACGTATCTTCTCATTCCGTGATCAATTTCATCAATGGGATCCTAAAAACCAACGTCCTGAATTGTGGGACATCTATAATGCACGCATACACAAAGGCGAAAGCATACGTGTGTTCCCTTTGAGCAACTGGACAGAGTTGGACATTTGGCAATACATTCGCTTAGAGAATATACCCATCGTACCGCTTTATTTTGCCAAGGAACGTCCTGTGGTAGAAATTGATGGTCAGCTCATTATGCCTGATGATGATCGCTTGCCAGCTGAATATCGCGACAAGATTGAAATGCGCAAAATACGTTTCCGCACGTTAGGTTGTTGGCCATTGACAGGTGCTATTGAGAGTGAAGCCGACACCATTGAAAAGATTGTGGAGGAAATGATGACCACTACAAAGAGCGAACGCACCACACGTGTGATAGACTTTGACCAAGATGCTTCAATGGAACAGAAAAAGCGTGAAGGTTACTTCTAAAAACAAACTTGGTACATCCCGATGATTGATATATTTATTATCGTAGTGTTACTTTGGGCTTTGTTCAGCGGTTGGCGTTCGGGCTTTGTTAAGGAAGTAACATCATTGATAGGCGCCTTAGTGGGTTTGCTGATAGCGGCAACCTGCTATTCGGCCTTTGGCGAATATTTGGCAGTTAATGGTAGCGAAACAAACATGGTGACAAGCGTCATAGCTTTCTTTTTGCTATGGATTATCGTACCCATTGTGTTAGGATTCGCGGCCAATGTGCTAACCAAGTCGCTCAAAGGACTGCATTTGGGTATGCCCAACTCTATACTGGGTGCAGTGGTGAGTGCACTCAAGTATATCATTTTGCTGAGTTGTGTGCTCAATGTGATGCAGAGCTTGCACATATTAAATCAAGACAAGGCAAAAGATTCTACCTTGCTCGCTCCCGTAACAGACGCATTGCGCATGTGTTTTCCTAATGACTCAACAGAGCAAGCTAAATATGCTGCTGACACCGCTACTGTAAACGAACAACCTGATACGGTGTGGGTGGATATGCATAAAGAGCCTGTGAAGAAAAAAGAGTGAGCTCACTGATTTAAAATCATCACGACAAACTAAAGCTATGGCTAACGAAAATGAACTTGTAAAAGAGTTCACTGACAAAAAATATGAATATGGTTTCACAACCGACATTCACACCGAGGTAATTGAACGCGGACTGAATGAGGAGGTGATACGTCTTATTTCAGCTAAAAAAGGAGAACCCGAGTGGTTGCTCGACTTCCGCCTTAAAGCTTACCGCTATTGGCTAACGTTGGAACAACCTGATTGGGGACATGTGAACTTACCACAGATTGACTACCAAGCCATATCCTACTATGCCGACCCTACTAAAAAACAAAAAGAGGAAGGTAGCAAGGAAATTGACCCAGAACTGATGAAAACGTTCGACAAGTTGGGCATTCCTCTTGAAGAGCGTATGCAGTTGGCTGGCGTAGCTGTAGATGCGGTGATGGACTCCGTTAGCGTAAAAACTACCTTTAAAGACAAGTTACAAGAAAAAGGTATCATATTCAGCTCTATATCAGAGGCTGTACGTGAGAATCCCGAACTTGTGCGCAAGTACTTAGGTTCGGTAGTGCCTTATCGTGACAACTACTTTGCTGCACTCAATAGTGCTGTGTTCTCTGACGGCTCGTTTGTTTACATTCCTAAAGGGGTGCGTTGCCCTATGGAACTGTCAACCTACTTCCGTATTAATGCCAAGAACACAGGGCAATTTGAGCGCACACTCATTGTGTGCGATGATGGTGGCTATGTGAGCTACCTTGAAGGTTGTACGGCTCCTATGCGCGATGAGAATCAACTGCATGCAGCGATTGTTGAAATAGTAGTAAACGAAGATGCCGAGGTGAAGTACTCCACAGTGCAAAATTGGTATCCTGGTGACAAAGAAGGACGCGGTGGTGTGTATAACTTAGTAACTAAGCGTGGTCAACTGCGTGGTGCCAATTCCAAACTTTCATGGACGCAGGTTGAAACGGGTTCGGCCATCACTTGGAAGTATCCATCGTGTGTACTCATGGGTGATAACTCACAAGCCGAATTCTACTCAGTAGCTGTAACCAACAACCATCAAGAGGCTGACACGGGTACTAAAATGATACATATTGGTAAAAACACTCGTAGCACGATCATATCAAAGGGTATTTCGGCTGGCAAGAGTCAAAATTCCTATCGCGGCCTTGTAAAGGTGGGTAGCAAAGCGAGTGGGGCACGCAACTATTCATCGTGCGACTCATTATTGTTAGGCTCAGAATGTGGTGCTCACACCTTCCCCTACATCGATGTGGCTAACCCTGATGCTACCGTAGAGCATGAAGCTACTACTTCAAAAATTTCTGAAGACCAACTCCTTTATTGTAATCAACGAGGCATTCCTACTGAAGACGCTGTTTCGCTTATTGTGGGCGGATATGCCAAAGAGGTAATCAACAAGCTCCCCATGGAGTTTGCCGTTGAGGCTACCAAATTATTGAGCGTGTCGCTTGAAGGAAGCGTAGGTTAAGTTGCATGAAAAAGTGTAGTACTGCGCTGAGTGTTTTTTTGTGGCAATATGCTTCACCTCTATATACGCGTTGGCGGAATTAGTAAACAAGTTGACAAGTTAACGGGTTAACAGGTAAGTTTGCCAAG
>URDV01000042.1 GCA_900546605.1 uncultured Prevotella sp. | reverse complement strand
TGTATGTGCAAGTACGGGCTGAAGGCCCAATGGAGCACATAGCCCAGGGCAAGCGAAGCGACACCCTGGGTATCACGTGTCGGAGCAGTCGCGCCCTGTAAGGGCAAAAGCATTATTACAATGTGCTTTAGACTTTTACCGGACAGCAATAATTTTGAACATATACTTAAGTATAGAGCACTCACTTAGCAAGGAAAATAAAAGTTTTTTTGACTTTCGTTTTGTCCTTCACTCACCTTGCACTAACTTTGCACACGCAAAAGACGAAACAACGTGAAAAAGGGCTGCTATGTGAGTGCACTCATGAAGTGCACAACTGGTAAAAATCATTTTAAAGCGGCGGACAAGTGTGTCCGATCGCTGATTTTTTGTGTCCGCACGTCAAGGGTTGCCCTATACCCTCGGTGATGCGGATTTTTTCGTCTTGCACACGCACAAAAGCAAGACCTTTTGAAATCGTACATTTCGTTAATTGCAGCTTGATGATGGCATGCATATACCTATTTAATAGATAGGCTTTGCGATGTTTTACACTAAAAAGAGTGTTCAGCCTATGCAGACAGGACAAAGGCTATTAGTTGACATCGTTATAAGGCCTACGATGTAAACAGCGTGAATGCACACCACCATGAGCTAAAGAGAAACAAACAACATTATTAACAATAACATTTAAAGAGCTATGAACTTTACCTTATTTGTCACTGCATTGCTGACAGGGTTAGCGTTCGTAGGCGTAGTGACGATATTGGCTAAGCTGATTTCGCCTCGAAGCTACAACGCTCAGAAGGAGGAGGCTTACGAATGTGGTATACCTACACGCGGACGCTCATGGATGCAATTCCGTGTAGGCTACTACTTGTTTGCTATTCTGTTCCTGATGTTCGACGTTGAAACGATGTTCCTCTTTCCTTGGGCCGTCGTTATGCGCTCATTTGGTCCTGCGGGCTTATTGAGTGTGCTCTTCTTCCTGTTTATTTTAGTTCTGGGCTTAGCTTATGCCTGGAGGAAAGGAGCGTTGAAATGGCAATGAAAAGAGCAAAAATCAAGTCGATTCCTTACGAGGAATTCAAGGACAACGAGACTTATGAAAAGCTCGTTGAAGAACTCAATGCGGGCGGCGCTAACATTATTGTGCGCAAGCTCGACGACCTCATCGACTGGGGCCGTTCAAACTCTCTTTGGCCACTAACATTTGCTACTTCATGCTGTGGTATTGAATTTATGGCCGTGTGTGCTGCACGTTATGACATTGCACGCTTTGGTTTTGAAGTTACACGTAACTCTCCTCGCCAAGCCGATGTTATTTTGGTGTGTGGTACTATTACTACTAAAATGGCTCCTGTGCTTCGCCGCCTTTACGACCAAATGGCTGACCCCAAATATGTGGTAGCTATTGGTGGCTGCTCTATTTCAGGTGGTCCATTCACCAAGTCATATCATGTGTTGAATGGTGTGGATAAAATTATTCCTGTTGACGTTTACGTGCCAGGCTGTCCTCCACGCCCCGAAGCATTCCTTTATGGTATGATGCAATTGCAGCGTATTGTGAAAGTTGAAAACTTCTTTGGCACAACCAACCGCAAACAGAAGGATCCCTTCAAGGTTACTGCTGAGAAGAAAGAAGAAACCATTTATAATCAGGAGGAAGAGGCATGAGCGAAGAATTGAATCCTACAGCAAACCAACAAGGTGCTGAGGCTCAAAAGCCTGCAACACCCGCTACAGCACAGGCTCAAAAGCCTGCTGCACGTCAGGCAGTAGCTCGCCCTGCCGCTGCTCCTGCTAAACCTGCCGTTAATGAACTTAAGCCTAAAATCGTAGAAGCTGCTAACTTGCATGCTGAAATGAAGCGCCTACACGATGAGGAGGGCATGGACTTTTTGCTCAACCTTACAGGCGAGGATTGGTTGGAAGACGGCATTGGTGTGGTTTATCAGGTTGAAAACACCAAAAACCACAAACAGGCTTGCATTAAATGTGTAGTAGCCGACCGTGAGAATCCTATGATTCCATCGGTTTGTGACCTTTGGGACATTGCCAACGTTTACGAACGTGAGGTGTATGACTACTACGGCATTATTTTTACTAACCACCCCGACATGCGACGTTTGTTTATGCGTGAGGACTGGGTTGGCTATCCCTTCCGTAAGGATAACGACCCTGAAAAGGATAATCCCTTTGACCCGCAGCATATGACTAACGAGCCTTTAGCTGATGTAACTTATGAATATCAGTTACAACAGGATGGCACAGTTAATAAGGTAGAGCATCAAATTTTTGGTCCCGATGACTATGTGGTTAACATTGGTCCGCAACACCCTTCAACCCACGGTGTGCTTCACTTCCGTGTTGACTTAGAGGGTGAGATGATTCGCAAGGTTGACCCTGTGTTAGGTTATATTCATCGTGGTGTGGAAAAGATTAGCGAAAGCATGACTTACCCACAAACGTTGGCTTTGACTGACCGTCTTGACTACTTAGGCGCTATGCAAAATCGTCATGCATTGTGCATGTGCATTGAGCAAGCTATGGGCGTTGAAGTGAGCGACCGTGTACAAGTAATTCGTACGATTATGGACGAGTTACAACGTATCGACTCTCACATTCTGTTCTTTGGCTGCTTGTGCCAAGACTTGGGTGCTACAACTGCCTTCCTATATGCTTTCCGCGATCGTGAAAAGATTCTCGACATCTTTGAAGAAACTTGTGGTGGTCGCTTGATTTTGAACTACAACACCATTGGTGGCGTAATGTATGACATTCACCCCAACTTCCAAAAGCGTGTAAAGGAGTTCATCAAGATTATGCGCAAGAATATTCAAGAGTATCACGATATCTTTACAGGTAACGTTATCTTCCAGAACCGTTCAAAGGGTGTAGGAGTTTTGACCAAGGAGCAGGTTATATCATTCGGTTGTACGGGTGGTACGGGTCGTGCTTCAGGTTGGCATAACGACTTGCGTAAGATTCGTCCTTACGCTGCTTACGACCGTGTTCAGTTCAACGAGATTGTACGCACCGAGGGTGATTCATTTGCCCGCTACATGATTCGTTTGGACGAAATTAAGGAGAGCCTCAACATTATCGAGCAACTGATTGACAACATTCCCGAGGGTAACTATCAGGAAAAGATGAAACCTATCATCAAGCTTCCTGTAGGCACTTTCTATAGCGAAGTAGAGGGTAGCCGTGGCCGAATGGGTGTGTTTATTGAGAGTAAGGGTGACAAGAGTCCTTATCGTTTGCACTATCGTTCAACTGGCTTACCTTTGGTAGCCGTAATGAACACTGCTTGCAAGGGCAACATGTTAGCCGACTTAATAACAATCGGTGGTACTGTCGATTACGTTGTACCTGATATTGACAGATAATTTTTAAGTTGAAAAGTTTAAAAGATTAAAAGTTAAGAGAAATGTTTAATTGATTCATTTTTATGGATGTCCCCTATATTTTCTTTTAAAAAGTTGAAGGTGTGGCAAAAAGCAAGAGATTTTCATCGAGATAAATTCTGCTCTATTTCCACAAATTCAACGTGCAGCCTTGTCTACCCCATTCTACATTTCAGAAGGTGCGCAGATTAGGTACAAAAGAACTCATCCACTTTATTAGCTTAGCTCATGGCTCGCTGATGGAGACAATGAATCAGTTAATACTTGCTGATGATTAAGGTTACATTCCTAAAAACACGATGATTTGGCTTCGATGCAATGTAGCAGGAATATCAAAAAATGCTTCGTGCTTTGAAAAAGGAAATTGAAAGTGGGACAAGTAAAGACAACCTCATAAACTTTTAAACTCATAAACTCTTAAACTCATTATAACAAATGTTTGACTTTTCATTAGTTACAAACTGGCTACACAATTTTTTGATGGGTACATGTGGCTTTGCTGAATGGGGTGCTATCTTAACCGAGAGCATTCTTGTAGCATTGGTCATCATCACCCTGTATGCCGTGTTTGCCATAGCCCTCATCTACATGGAGCGCAAGATATGTGCATTTTTTCAATGCCGTCTTGGCCCAATGCGTGTAGGTAAGTGGGGCCTTCTCCAAGTGTTCAGCGATGTATTCAAAATGCTGACAAAGGAGATTATCAGTATGCGACAGAGTGACCTCTTTTTGCACAACTTGGCTCCGTTCCTCGTTGTGACTGCTTCAATGGTCACCTTCTCATGTCTGCCTTGGAACAAAGGTGCGCAAATTATAGACTTTAACGTTGGCGTATTTTTCTTCCTTGCCATGTCATCAATCGGTGTAGTAGGTATTCTGCTTGCTGGTTGGAGTTCGAACAACAAATACTCTCTTATTGGTGCTATGCGTAGTGGTGCACAAATCATCAGCTATGAGCTATCAATAGGTATGACCATGTTAGCTATGATTTGCTTAACAGGTACCATGTCGTTCAGCGAAATCTGTAATGATCAGTATTTGAATGGTTGGAACATCTGCCGTGGACATATACCAGCTATCATTGCCTTTCTCATTTACTTGGTTGCAGGCAATGCTGAGTGTAACCGTGGTCCGTTCGACTTGCCCGAGTGCGAAAGTGAGTTGACCGCTGGTTATCACACCGAATACTCTGGTATGCACTTTGGTTATTACTACTTGGCTGAATACTTGAACCTCTTTATTTGTGCAGGTATGGCAAGCACCATCTTCTTAGGTGGTTGGGCTCCTTTGCACATTTACGGCCTTGACGCCTTTAATGGTGTAATGGATTACATTCCAGGCGCTGTATGGTTCATTGGTAAAACGTTCTTTGTAGTATTCTTGCTCATGTGGTTGCGTTGGACTTTCCCTCGTTTGCGTATTGACCAAATACTTTCGCTTGAGTGGAAATACCTTGTACCCTTTAGCATGGTAAACCTCATTCTCATGGCTCTTTGCGTAGCTATGGGATGGACGTTCTAAGTAAATAGTTGAAAAGTGTAGAAGTTTATGTAGCCAAGAAGTTTCCTCTCAACTCTTAAACTTTTAGACTCTAAAACTTCAAAACGTTAAACAATGGAAGAAAAAAGTTATATAGGCGGTGTCGTTGACGGATTAAAGAGCCTTGGCACGGGTTTGAAAACAACCATGCGCGAGTTCTTTACTCCTAAAATCACCGAGCAATACCCCGAAAACCGTGATACGAACCAAATGTTTGATCGTTTTCGCGGTTCGCTCACAATGCCTCACAATGAGCAGAATGAGCATAAGTGCGTGGGTTGCGGACTTTGCCAGATGCAATGCCCTAATGGTAGCATCAAGGTAACCAGCGAGTTTTACGAAACACCCGATGGCAAAAAGAAAAAACGCCTCGTTAAGTATGAGTATGACTTAGGTTGCTGCATGTTCTGCATGCTCTGCACACGTGCCTGCCCACATGGTGCTATCACCTTTGACCAAAGCTACGAAAACGCTGTTTTCGACCGCTCAAAGCTGGTTAAGGTGCTTAACCACCCTGGTAGCCACGTTGAAGAAAAGAAATAATATTTTATAGTTGAAAGGTTTAAAAGACATAAAGCATAGAAGTAAGACACTGCATATGCTACATAAACATAAGCTGAGATAATAAATTGCGACTATGCTTAAAAGCTTTTAAGCTCTAAAACTTACAAAAGAAAAATGAATTCACAAAACATCATGTTTGTCATCCTGGCCGTGCTAATGGTGCTTTCGTCAATCGCAACAGTGTTGACTAAAAGCATTGTACGTGCTGCCACATACTTGTTCTTTGTGCTATTGGGCACTGCAGGTATGTACTTCTTGATGGGCTACACATTCCTCGGTGCTGCGCAGGTTATTGTTTATGCAGGCGGCATCATCGTGTTGTATGTGTTCTCTATCTTGCTTACAGAGGGTGCCAAGGATCAAGAAATCTTTAAGCGTAAAATCAAAGATGCCTCATGGGGCTTTGTGCTTTCGCTCGTAGGTTTCCTCACATTTGCTTGGGTAGTGCTTTCGCACAACTTCAAGTCAGCCATCCTTACGGCTCCAAGCGAAACAGCAAGTCAAGTTACCACCATCGAATCAATTGGCCGTAACATGCTCTCATCAGGCGACAACGGATACTTGCTACCCTTTGAGGCTGTCAGTGTCCTTTTGCTCGCTTGCATTGTAGGTGCGTTGTTAATAGCCCGCAAACGCTAATTTTAAGTTACATGTTTCAAGGCTTTTATAACTAATGATTATGGCCTCGGAACTATTGAGTGAAGGGTTTCTAAGATACCTAAGGTCACAAGCCCATACAATATCTGCGCCCCCACTCTCAACTAAATCAAACAATTATGATTCAGATAGAATATATCCTGATTATTTCAGCCATCATGATGTTTGCAGGCGTTTTCGGTTTTTTGACACGCCGCAGCACTTTGGCTATACTATTGTCGGTTGAATTGATGCTTAACGCAACCGATTTGAACTTCGCTGTGTTTAACCGTATGCTTTATCCCGATGGTTATGAAGGCTATTTCTTTGCACTCTTCTCTATTGCCATTTCGGCTGCTGAGAGTGCCATTGCAATTGCCATCATGATTAACATCTACCGCATGATTAAAAACATTCAGGTGGATGAACTTGAGAAGATGAAGTGGTAAACAAAGAAAGTTGAAAAGTTTGAAGAGTAAAGCAGGTTTCACAAAAATCTTGCACTCTTAAACTCCTAAACTCAAAATAAACAAATGGATTATACAATTCTTATTCTTTTGCTGCCATTCTTCTCGTTCCTCCTGCTCGGAGTGTTCGGAAAATGGTTCAGCCATAAAGCAGCGGGATTGGTTGGTACTGTAGTGTTAGGTGTAGTTGCCGCCATGGCATATTACACTGCCTACCAATACTTTTTCCAAACACCGCGTACGGCAGAAGGTGTGTTACCCACACTCATGCCCTACAACTTTCAGTGGCTGCCCTTCTTTGTAAAGGGACTCAGCTTCGACATGGGTATCATGCTCGACCCCATTTCGGTAATGATGTTAATTGTCATCTCTACCGTATCGCTCATGGTACACATCTATTCATTCGGCTATATGCATGGTGAACGTGGTTTTCAACGTTATTATGCTTTCCTCAGCCTCTTCACCATGTCAATGCTTGGTTTGGTAGTTGCCACCAACATCTTCCAAATGTACATGTTCTGGGAGTTGGTAGGTGTTTCATCTTACTTGCTCATTGGTTTCTACTACACTTCACCGGCAGCCATTGCAGCCAGCAAGAAGGCATTTATCGTAACACGTTTTGCTGACTTGTTCTTCTTAATTGGTATCCTTATCTATGGTTACTACTGCCATTCATTCGGATTCGAATTTAACCAAGAGGGTTTTGCACAAGGTGCGTTCATGTTGCCTACGGCTTTATTCCTTATGTTCATTGGTGGTGCTGGTAAGAGTGCCATGTTCCCCTTGCACATTTGGTTGCCCGATGCAATGGAAGGTCCTACCCCTGTGTCTGCTCTTATTCACGCTGCCACCATGGTAGTAGCAGGTGTGTTCCAAATAGCACGTCTCTTCCCCTTGTGGATTGACTACGCTCCTAACACCTTACACATAGTAGCATGGGTTGGCGCATTTACTGCCTTCTATGCAGCAGCAGTGGCATGTTGCCAAAGCGACATTAAACGTGTGTTAGCCTTCTCAACCATCTCGCAAATTGCTTTCATGATGGTTTCATTAGGTGTTTGCACCGAATTTGTTACTGGACATGAACACGTAGGTTCATTAGGCTACATGGCCTCAATGTTCCACTTGTTCACACATGCCATGTTTAAGGCATTGTTATTCTTAGGCGCTGGTTGTATTATTCACGCTGTTCATAGCAACGAAATGTCGGCCATGGGCGGTTTGCGCAAATACATGCCTATCACACACATCACCTTCTTGATAGCATGTTTAGCCATTTCGGGCATACCTCCTTTCTCTGGTTTCTTCTCAAAAGATGAAATTCTAACAGCAGCCTTTGCCTACATGCCAGCTATGGGTTGGATTATGACAGCCATAGCAGCCATGACAGCTTTCTACATGTTCCGCCTTTACTACGGCATATTCTGGGGTACGGAGAACAAAGAGTTGCATGCTGAGCACACTCCTCATGAGGCTCCATTAACAATGACCTTCCCCTTAATGTTCTTGGCTGTTGTTACATGCGTAGCAGGTTTCATCCCATTTGGCCACTTTGTCAGTGCCGATGGCCAAGCCTATACTATTCACTTAGACTGGAACGTAGCAGGCACAAGCATTATCATAGCAGTAGCCTCTATTTTCTTAGCCACCTACATGTACATGGGCGAGCGTCAGCCACAAGCCGATGCCCTTGCCGAAAAGTTGGGCAAGCTCCATCGTTGGGCTTATAAGCGCTTCTACATGGACGAAGTTTACCAATACATTACACACCGCATTATCTTTGCACACATTTCAAAGCCCATTGCTTGGTTTGACCGTCACATCATTGATGGTTTCTTCAACTTCCTGGCATGGGGTGCCAATGCTCTTAGCTTCCGCATCCGTGGTTTGCAAGGTGGTTCTGTACAAGCTTATGCTTATGTATACTTGCTCGGCCTCTTGATTGTATTAGCAATTGCAGCGCTGGCATAATATACAAGTTGAAAAGTTGAGGAGTTGAATAGTTAAAATTCATGCTCTATGCATAAAGACAATACTCTTAACTTATAAACTCTTAGACTCTTAAACTCAAAAGAAACAAAACAATGAATTTCTTATCATTATTCGTATTGATTCCACTTGTCATGCTACTCGGTTTGTGGCTGGCAAGAGATGTGAAAGGCGTACGTGCGGTGATGGTAGTAGGTAGCTCACTATTGCTTGTATTAGCAGGCTATTTAACCATAACCTTCCTCGGCGACCGTGCAGCAGGAGCCACTGACGAAATGCTTTACACAGCTTCGTTCAATTGGTTTGAGCCACTTCACATCAAATATTCGGTAGGCGTTGATGGCATTTCAGTAGCCATGTTGCTACTTTCATCTGTTATCGTCTTCACGGGTACATTTGCCTCATGGCAACTCAAGCCTCTTACCAAGGAATATTTCCTTTGGTTCACCTTATTGAGCTTAGGTGTGTTCGGGTTCTTTATTTCAGTTGACATGTTCGCCATGTTCATGTTCTACGAAATTGCATTGATTCCTATGTACCTCCTTATCGGTGTATGGGGTTCAGGCAAAAAGGAATATGCTGCCATGAAACTTACCCTTATGCTCATGGGTGGTTCAGCCTTCTTGATGTGTGGCATCTTTGGCATCTTTTATGGTGCAGGTGGACAAACCATGAACATTGTCGAAATAGCCAATCATTTGAATGGTGCACACAGCATACCATTTGCTCAACAATGCATTTGGTTCCCCTTAACCTTTATTGGTTTTGGTGTATTAGGTGCTTTATTCCCCTTCCACACATGGTCACCTGATGGTCACGCTTCAGCCCCAACAGCTGTGTCAATGCTTCATGCAGGTGTATTAATGAAATTAGGTGGTTATGGCTGTTTCCGCATTGCCATGTATCTGATGCCAGAGGCTGCTAACGAGTTGAGTTGGATTTTCTTAATCCTTACTGGTATCTCTGTAGTATATGGTGCATTCTCAGCTTGTGTACAAACTGACTTGAAATACATCAACGCTTACTCATCAGTTTCACACTGTGGTATGGTTCTCTTTGCCATACTGATGTTGAACCAAACAGCCTGTACGGGTGCTGTGTTACAAATGTTGAGCCACGGTCTTATGACTGCCCTCTTCTTTGCTCTCATCGGTATGATTTATGGTCGTACTCACACCCGCGACATTCGCGAGCTGAATGGTTTAATGCGTATCATGCCTTTCCTCTCAGTAGGTTACATCATTGCAGGTTTGGCCAACTTAGGTTTGCCTGGTTTCTCAGGCTTCATTGCTGAAATGACAATTTTCGTAGGTTCATTCCAAAACGCTGACACCTTCCACCGAGTACTTACCATTGCAGCATGCTGCTCTATCGTTATCACCGCAGTTTACATTTTGCGTGTTGTAGGCAAGATTCTTTATGGCACATGCACCAACGAACATCACCTCAAGCTCACCGATGCTACTTGGGATGAACGCTTTGCTGTTATCTGCCTCATCTTAGCCGTAGCAGGCCTTGGCCTTGCACCGCTGTGGGTAAGCGACATGATTAGCACAGGCGTAACACCTATAGTAAATCACATACATTCAGTAGCTGGCACAGTAGCAAGCTGCAATCCTTTCCTCTAATCTCATTAAACTCATAAACAATGGATTATTCTCAATTTCTCTATATGCATGAGGAGTTATCATTGTTGGCTGTGATTGTTATACTTTTCATTGCCGACCTCTTCATGTGTCCTGACAAAAAGAGCGGGAAAGGTGTATACAACACAGCTTTGCCCGTAGCATTGCTTGCCATTCACACCGTGCTTAACCTCTTGCCTTGCTGCGGAGCTGAAAGTACAAGTGCCTTTGGTGGCATGTACCAATACACTCCTATGATGACCATCATGAAGAGTGTACTCAACGTGGGTACCATTGTAGTGTTCCTTATGGCACACAAATGGTTGAGCCGCGAAGAGAATCTCGTAAAGCAAGGTGAGTTTTACATGCTCACACTCTTTACTCTGCTCGGTATGTACTTTATGATGTCAAGCGGACATTTCTTAATGTTCTTCATCGGACTCGAAATGGCCTCTGTACCCGTTACCGCTTTGGTCGCCTTCGACAAAAAACGTTTTGAAAGTGCTGAAGCAGGTGCCAAGTTCATTTTGTTAGCTCTTTTCTCAAGTGCTCTTTTGCTCTATGGTGTTTCACTCATTTATGGTGCAACAGGCACACTCTACTTTAGCGAAATAGGTGCACAACTTGATGGTTCGCTTTTGAGCATCTTTGGTATGATTCTTTTCATTGGTGGCATGGGTTTCAAAATATCTTTGGTTCCCTTCCATCTTTGGACAGCTGATACTTACGAAGGCGCTCCCACTTCTGTTACAGCTTACTTAAGTGTCATTTCAAAGGGTTCTGCTGCCTTTGTGTTAATGACTATTTTGATGAAGGCATTTGCACAGAGTGACCTGTTCTATAGTTGGAACACAGCCATGTATTGGATTATTGTTGCCTCTATCACCATAGCCAATCTCTTTGCTATTCGCCAAAATAACTTGAAGCGTTTCATGGCATTCTCAGCCATTTCGCAAGCAGGTTACTTGGTATTGGCTATTATGGACGGCACCGCTCAAGGCATGACTGCCCTTGTATTCTACTTGTTAGTTTACATGGTTTCTAACTTAGGAGCCTTTGCCGTAATGACTACGGTTGAAGAAAATAGTGGTAAGATTAACATCAGCGACTATGACGGACTCTACCAGAGCAATCCTAAGTTGGCATTTCTCATGACGCTTTGCCTCTTCTCATTGGCTGGTATTCCTCCATTTGCTGGTTTCTTCAGCAAGTTCTTTGTGTTCATGGCAGCATTCAAGGCTGGTTATCCTTTGTTGGTATTCATTGCCTTGGCTAACACAGTTATTTCACTCTACTACTATTTGATGATTGTTAAAGCTATGTACATCAAGGCCAATGACAACCCTATCGCCACATTCAAGAGCGATGGTTACACTCGTGTAGCTCTTGCCCTTTGCACCTTAGGTGTAATTATTTGCGGTGTGGGCGGTGTGTTCTACAACTACATCAGCGCCTTTGGTTACGGCCTTTAATAAGCGTTTATAACTCTTAGCACACAGTGTGCTACCTCTTATAAAATCCGAAGTCTACAACAGACTTCGGATTTTTTTGCGTTATATATAGAATCTTCAGCCTTTTATTTTGTATTGCGCTCGGTTTGCACTACTTTGCTATCGCCAAGATAGGCGGCACCTCGGCAATAAAAATAAAAGACTTTCAGCCTTTTATTTTGT
>URDV01000041.1 GCA_900546605.1 uncultured Prevotella sp. | reverse complement strand
ATTAAATAAATATCTCATTTTCAATTAGTTACGCTAGAATTAACGGACTATTGATTATAAAGAATGATTGTATAATAACAAAAAGCCTATATTTGCACATAAATATAAAACTTTTACACTATGATTGATTTGAACTCCTCATACAAAGAAGCTGTGGAAAATATCCAAAAGTGGTTTTCTCGTTATAGTAGTGAGGAATATCCTCACAAAATAGTTCTCAATATTATGTATAGAGCTTATACTATGGAAACCTTATATAAAGAGTATGAGGATGGGACGCTTCCACATTTCAACGATTTAAATTCGAGTCTTCTTGAATCTCAGAAAATGTATAGCTTGACAGCCCTAACAAAAGTTCACGACAATCTCTTACATTGGTTGAATTCAAGAGGAGATGATTATGTTGGGACTGTATGTTTTAATAAGCTAAAAAGGCTTGCAACTAAAGCAGAAAATGACAAAAAGGCCCTTGAAGAACTAGAGTTTACTTATCTTTTTGAATATTTGAATGATAAATGTTCTCTATTTTGGCTAGGTTTGACATTGGCAGGACAAAGTCAGACACAAGCAATTGGCCTCATTACGGGATATATGATCGAAAATATTCCATCTTTTAATTACGAAATATCCAAAAATGTTTTTCAACAGCTTCGTGTAGGGAAATATATGAACGATAACTATATTCCATTTTCACATTGATATGGACAATATTACCCAAATATCTTATTTGATTAATTTAGTTCCAGGTTTTGAAAGTTATCTTTCAAAGTCTGGAACTAAATTTACCATTGAGAAATTAGAAGAATATAGGGATCTACTCAAAAAGTCCCAATTATTAAATGAGGAATTAGCCCTTACTATAGAGCTGATAAAAGAGTCCTATTATAAGATTTGTAGTACATCTGCAAAATCATTGCATTTCTTGGATAGGAGTAAATCCTTAAATGATTCTTTGATTATCAAAGAATTTAAAACTGATATGGATCAATGCTATAAAAAGCGTATACGTGAAAAAGCAGAGATTCAACATTATAAAACGTTCAGAGAGTATATTATAAGCAAAGCCTATGATTTTGATCCTATAATTAATAAATATGTTGATTGTTGGCATCCATATGTTTGCTCTAAACTGGGGATTGCATATTGCATGTCAAAAAAATATGACATAGGACTTACGTTCTTGCAACGATCATTGTTACATGTTTTTTCTTGTCCTAATATATATTGGAATAATCCAACAGCATTAAGAGGATGTACTGATGCATTACATGAGGTGCAACATCTATTAGGCAGGGAATGGCTAATGAAAATAGATAGCGTCCTTTCATTAAACGGATTTGAAATCTTAAAATATTTGTATCTATACGTGTCTCGAATGATCTATTATATAGATAGTGAAGTTCCAGAAACCCCATCTAATATAATTGTGCCTAAAATGATAGATAAAATCAATTACCTTTCTATACGAGCTGACTTAATTTATCATTACAAGCAAGATTTTCTATCTATTTTTGGACCTGGCGTTAATCCCGAAATACAATTCATGGCAGACAAATATATGAGCTACTATTATGCAGATATATGTGGCTTACAGCAAATTGCAAAAGATTGTTATTGGGATGCAATAAAAATGTATAGACACGGAAGTCTTATTGTAAATGGTGGCATAGGCACACAAGAATACGAAGATGCAACATTTGGAGAATTAATAGAAAGAGGAAACAAAAGATCAGAAACTCTTGCATATAGTATATATGAACAGGCAAAAAGAGGATATTATAAAATGGATAAGTGCCAAATAACAAACCTAGTAAATTACATCGGGAAAAAAATTGAATGTCCCAATATTAAAAATTTACCATGGAATGGTTATCATATAGGTTAAGCCCACCCTTTCGGGCAATCCTTTCTTTCAGCCACCGTGCGTATTGGCTCTCTTGCTGTGCGCATGGCGGCTTTTTCGTGCGCTTGGGTGTGGAGGAGTGGGAAAAGTGGACTACATGGGGAGGGCTTAGATGTGGGGCGGTGGCAAGCGCCTTGCTTCGGCTATCTCGTGACGTGACAGAAGCATTATTGAGAACTACATGGAGGCAAAGCAGCTGGTGCATGCCACGTGCAGTTTCCGTATGCAGGTGGACCGCATCGATTATACTTTGGGCGAGTTTACTCTGGTTTTCTGTAAACTGCAAATGCTAAGGACGAACTGCGAGTTGTTCCTGCAATCGCATTTCCTCACCACACACGCGGCGCGTTTGGTGCCACATGGCTTTCAGCTTGATTTGCAGTACATCGTTCTTCCCGGTGAAACGGGGCAGTGTGCCACGCAGTATGTTATCCAACGCGTTGACAAGGACACGCCCGAAACGCTCACCATATCAGATTCTCCCATTGCTGCCCAACAGTTTGGTCTATGTTACGAGGACATCAACGAGGAGGAACTTTTGGGTTACTTGCCCCAAGGGGTAAGTGGCAAACTCTTGTCTGTTACGCTCTTTCGTGGTAAACGTACTTTTACGTTCTTCTTGACCTATGAAGTTCTCACGCTCACGCTCAACTTTCAGAATTGAGTTCAATATGAGTGATACCTTGTATCTCACTGCCAAAACCAAGCGCAAGGTATCCTTTGACCGCAGCTTTGCCGTATGTTGTGGACAATCTTCTGCATACGATGATAATACGGAGATTGAATATGAGAGCGAGACGTCCTCGCTTTCCTATTCCTTTGCCCGTCATCTTACACAGGCTTTGCAGTCTCACAAACTCTACTTGATCTCTCCCGAACTCCTTGTTGGCAGTTCCATTCTTATTACTGACATCGAAAGTGAACTTTCTGATGCCACGAATGCGAACAACCATGTGAAGTTCAAGTGGAAACCGCTTCGCAAGCAGGTGCCTTTCACCGTTCCTCGCTTACATAATATCTTTAACCAGGTTTACAACAATACTTTCGACTAATGCCCCACGCTATTCATATCACCACGCTCAAACGTATGCTCCAATCTCCTGAACCCGTAGATCTCAAACTATGGACGCGTTCGGGTGAAATCCAATCTTGGCACCGCTGCATATCTCTTCGCTACGACTTCTACAAAGGCACGCGAAGAATGAAATTGTTGGATAGTAATGAAATCCTACAGCTGAGAGATGTGTGCGTGTTTGAAATCAATGGTATGGAGGTATTTATGTAAGGAATATATTCCAAGGATTTATATTTACAGAATAAATTTATTATCTTTGCTGTATGGAAACCATAAGAGAATTTATCTTCTCTAGAGAGTTTGACGAGTTCTATGATAACTTAGATGAGCGTACACAAGAAAAGTATGATTATGCTTTTAATATGATTCGAACGCAACACATTGTCAATAAGAATTTTGTAAAAAGTTTAGAGAATACAGACTTCTATGAACTTCGTATTTCTATCGGTCATAACGAATACCGCTCAATAATGCTTGCCATAGATCATGATAACTTTATTTAAGCACATCGTGTTCTTGTCCTCAACTCTTTTTTGAAGAAAGATTCTAAGCAATATAAAGCAGAAGTGAGAACTGCTGAGAGTATCTTAATGAAATATATGGAGGAATAGTTATATGTTGAAACTTAATGAAAATAAATTAGCGTCATTGCGCAGATTCGATGATGTCCTAAACGAAAAATATGGCAGTGAGAAAAGTGTTGAACACAAAGAGTTTGATGCCAAAGCTAAAGCATGGTATTATGCAGAATTGCTTAAAGATGAACGTAAAAAACAGCATATTACCCAAAAGTATTTGGCAGAACGAATAGGTAAAAAGCGTGAGTATATATCGGCATTAGAAAAGGGGCAAACTGATATGCAACTTTCTACATTCTTGAAAATTGCTGACGCTCTTGGATTACGTTTTTCTTTAGTATTGGGCTGAAACGATTGGATAAATGGAAACTGTTGGATAGCAATGAAATCCAGCAACTGAGAGATGTGTGCGTGTTTGAAATTAATGGTATGGAGGTGTTTATGTGAATTTACTTGGGCTGAGATTGTAGCTTTGAAAAGAACTTCGTACTTTTGCAGTGATAGATTCCGCCACGCTTCCCATTAGAACAGCGAACCAGGGCGGAACTTCGTTTTTATATACGTTTATGAACTGAGACAAAGGGCTACGTCATATTCTCTTTGGTGCTATACAGAGTATTGAAATAGCATTTCGTTCAAAGGTTATTCATCATGTGGCTTTGGCACATGGAGCTTTTTGGTTCACTGATTTTTCTATCGTAGTAAGACAGAACTGTTTCCGCGAAAACCTATATCAAATAAAGAAAGAATTGAAACGTTCCAAGGAGGAATTTATACAAGAATACTTTCAAAAGTACACATCTCCAGATGTAGCTCCTGTTTGGAAAACACTCAAGATTACTTCTTTCGGTTTGCTTTCTAAATTGTTCTGTTGTTCCAATACAAAATGCATGGCAACATGGCTTCATTAACCAACTGCTCCCCTGTAATTTTTACTCCGCAAGTTCTAAATCCTATGCTTTCTGCAGCATCACTTATTCCAAGCAATGACACTCTCCTTCACGGGTTATGAAACATTTTGTTTTAAAGTCTGTAAAGAGTAATGATGACCATAGTGAAGTTGTCTAAACTTTTCTGACGAAGATTATATTTAAACTTTTATCTCTTCTAAATTCAATCTTTACCTTTCTTTTTGACCGCTTTTTGACCTTTCATCGGTCGTGTAGCTCGCTACACTCCCTCTTCAATACCAAAGATAGTGCAAACCGAATGCAAAAAGCCAAGCTTGCTTGAGATTTTTGCTGAGGTGCAGCCTATCTTATAACGCGAGTTCGGGATAAGAAACGCCAAAATTTAACGGAGTATTGTGATTAACAACTATTCGTTATTTATTGGTGCAAAAGTAGAGCACGTTTATTGCGAATGTTTGATGTTTTTGTTACGAAAATGTGTAGGTGCTACTCCTATTATGAAAGTAAAAATTTTATTCTCTTTTGTTTTTGCTCTTTTGTGTCCATTCCAAATTATAAATAAGACTCAGCATAAAATAGCGTGGCAGGATGTCTGTGTAAGATTCTACGCGACTTATGGCATTGATGCTTGAATAAATATTGTTTTTGGGTGTAAGTATGCCATGAGCTATTAAGCGAACTGATAATTTGTCAGACAAAAAACAGCGAGTCAAAGAAGCATTCCACTGACAATGCTCTTTGTTGATAGAGGCATCGGCAAAGCCATTGTAGATGTTGGCACAAAAGTCTGAAGCTAATTGGAGTTTCCAAGGCAAATCCCAACTAAAGTCGGCTGCCAACCTCGTTTCGCGATAGTGTGTGTCCATACTACTTTGCTTAATAGTGCTAAACGCTGTATTCCAACGGCCTGAAAAGCGGAATTTATTGCCTACTGTTCCACGAAGTGTTACATTGGGGGTTACTCCGTATTGCTGCAATAAGCCACCCTTTTCGTTTGCTGCACTAAGTTGTGACATATCTGCGTTCTGACGATAGTTGCCGCGCACCGAAAAGGTGATATAGAATCTTTGATTCTTATCGAGAGGCAAACTATACCCTACATCGCCATTGGCTGCATGCGTGCGATTGGTGTTAACCATTTCGTAGATGCGTCCACCGTTCTCGGCATTGTAGATAGATGATGCTACAATGTCGTTATGCGTGCGCGTATATTGTATTGAAATATAAGTGCTATGCCCGCTTTTGCGCTGATTCATGCCATAGCGGAAAGCCAACTGGTGGGCGTATATGCCTTGAAGTGAAGCATTACCACGGAAGAGGTTGAGCGGATCGGCATTGTCTTCTATCTGAAGCATGTTAAGTAGGTTGGGCAGTTGGTGTTCACTTGTGTAGTTAATTCGGAGTTCGGGCGACCACTTATGTTTCCCTTTCGACTTATACTCCATGGTGAGCGTGGGACGGAATGAATAGGCATGGCGATCTATATCGTAAGATTGCTCGTTACGCTGATAGTCCAAATGCTTGTATTGAAGCACGATACCCAAGTCAGCATCAAATTGAATATTGCCACGCTTTAGTCCTGTCAGCTTGTGCGAAAGACGCATACCGACACTACCCGTTTGTTTCTTTTCTTTGCTATAATAGCTGTTTTCATTGTCAAAACAAATGGCTTGCCATTCGCCATCGGGCAATATGCCTAACGAACCTTTTGTCCAATCCAATGCATCTGACCACTCTTGCATACGTTCCAAACGATAGTAAGGGTGTGATAAGTTGCCGTAGGTATGGTTAAAGGCTACGTAAGGGGTAAATACACCATCATATTTATCGTTTTTAAAGTACTTGTAGCCATAATCTATCGTGACATCAACCGTCGTATTGTGCTCCGTATGATTATTATAGATGCGACGGTGGTCGTTGTCTTGTGTGCTCAGATAGTCTAACTTATAATTATTATATAGGTCGTTTTGCTGATTGTTGTGATTTACTTGCAAGTCTATATTAAAGGGATTGCCACCTAAAACCAATGATGTTTTCCACTCGGGCTTGTAAGTAAACGTTTTTTGCTTTTGTAGTGTAGGATTGAGTAGCGTGTAAAGCATGTCGTCTGACGACAAGCGCGTTACATTATTCCAAATGCTATCCACCTCCCAAGTATGCCAATCCTGATCTCCCCTTTTCCAAAAGGCAAGTGTAAGGGCATCTTGTGCATTGCGCATATTGTCAAAAGTAAAGTCAAACTTCAGTTCGCTCTGCCACTTCTTCGTTTGTCTGGCGCGAAGGGCGGCATAAGCGTTAATACGCGTGTCTTTATCTGAAACGAAGGTTTTATTCTTCGCCATGAGGTTATCGGGCGTGAGGTATGTTTCCGTATTCGTCCACGTATGGGTCTTTTGCTCTTTTTGCTGTACTGAGGCGTTGCTGCTAAATCGCCACGTGCTATTAGGCTCAAAAAAATACTCAATATTCGCTACTTTATTTTTATGCCTTCCCGTTGGATAGCTATTAACCATGTTGCCTATTTCTACCATTTTACGTTCTTCATTGAAGTTATTGACGTCTGCATCAATGCTAAGCATTTGTCTGTCGTCCATACGCATCAAGAAGCTTTGTCCGCCCCACAACTTTTCAGTGGCAACATCAGCTTCAAGTTTGGCCATCCAGGTGCCAAGGTATTCACGCTTCAAATGTACGTCCATCACATATTGCTTATCGTGCATGTCTCGTCCCGTCAATTCGCTCAGTTCTCCTTGTTTGTCGTACACCTTTAGCTTGCTCACAATGTAGGCTGGCAGGCGGTCGAGTGCAGCATCAATGTTGCCATTGAAAAAGTCTTTTCCACTGAACAGCAAACTCTCAATAGGTTTGCCATTAACGTAGATTACCCCCTCTTCAATCTTGGTATTGGGCAACTGTAACACTAACTTACGTAGTGATTCATTCTTGAGTATATTAAAGGCATCGGCATTATACACCAAAGTATCGCCTTTATAGTACATTTTTATCTTGGTGGCTGTAACTGTTGCTTCATTAAGATTACGCTGCTTCATAGCGGGAAGGAGATTAATCGTTCCCACATCGATGCGTTTCTTCTCCGAATCTATACGTATATTTTTCTTTACGCTATCGTAGCCCGATGCACTAACTATTAGCACTACGTCTTGATATACCGAAGATATTTTGAGATTAAAAACGGCACCACTATTCTTGTCGAGGTATGCCGTTGAGTTGCCATTTCTTTCCTCCACAATCATGTTGAGCTTAGCCTTGGTTGATGCCAAAACGCTATCGTTGGCTGCATTCATTACCTTTACAACGGCTTCATGTAGTCCTTCGTTGGTAATTGGATTGATTACTTCACCCGTCAACACTATATTCTGGGCGGAGGATACTGAGAAAAATGTAGACAATAGCAATATAAAGAGTATTTTATACATGGCGGAAAACTTTTTAAAAAAGGCGAGTGTGTAACCTTATTGCAGCTGCACACTCGCATACGTAATCCCTTAATGGGATGAGATCATTAGATAGACGTGAAGTTCCTCTCTAGTCGTCTAGACAGACCTCAAGCATGAAGTAACAGGGCGAGGAAGTCTCTTCAGCTTTCTTTCGGCATTCGGCGTCGCCGTGTTCTGTCCAAGTGACGCAGAACACGTTGAGTTTAGGATAAATGTTGGCTAGCTTGGAAAGGGGCATATACTCCTTGTCGCGCTGGTTGCGAATAATGCAGGCATAATAGCCTGGCACATTATTGAAAGTGTGGAAAAGAGTGACATACTGCGAAGCATCGAGCTTGAGTTGCAGCGTGTTAATGAGGTACTTGTTGATGGTGACAGAGAGCAACTCTTGAGCCTCTTTCCGCTGGTCGGACCAGTGGGTGAGTTTTTGGAGTATTTTGATGTTGGTGTCGAACACGGTATACGCACTTCCAAAGTTAATAGTGGGTGTGCTGCTGAGGCTCTTTCCCATGAGACCATGAAGGATGAATACTTTGAATCTCACTTCTTCTTTTCGTCCCTCTTTGTAGAGCCACCATTCCATGCCCTCGGCGGTGCGATACGAGGGATTACCTGTATCTTGACAACGCATGGACATGTAGCACCGTCCCGGGCCGCCAATAATAAACTCTTGTTCGTCTTTTTTGAAGAAGTGGGCTACGCGGCGCGATTTTATTTGACTCCCCTTGCTTAGTGGAGCTATGGAGCAGTAGGAATTCAAATTCTTGCTAGCGCTTTCGAACTGCGATTGGATGCGCTCTATCAGCTTGTCGATTTTGTTTTTATCGTTCTTGCTAGAATAAGGCATACGGAATGTATATGCGCGTAAATAGCATAGGGAGTCGAGGTCGTCGTGTCCTTGAATCTCTTCCGTGTTGATGAGTTGGGCTCGTGGGGCAGAACTTAGCTCCTTGTACGCTTCGTGAAAAAACTGTGCCCGAAGTTGCATGGCTGATGCGCATGCAAGAGCGAGGAGGATGAGAATGCGTTTCATAATGTGTTGATGTCTTGATAAGTTAATGCATAGTTGATTACGGTATCAATGAGTTGCAACTCCAATAGGGCGTTTTCTATTTGTTCTTGAATTTGTTGTCTTTCGTTGGAGGATATGGAGTCAGTGCTGGCAGTCATTTCGAGCGGTTGCTCCTTGACTATGGACACCTCATTGGCCTCTTTCGGGGAAGTTACTTTAATTACTGTCTGTTTGTGCTGGGGCGAGGGCGCCTTCTGCGGTAGTAGTTGCGGGGCTTCGGAAGTAGTCAAAGAAACCTTTTGAACTATTGCCGGGGAAAGTTTCCTCGGCCCACTTAGATGCATGACGGTAGTGGACTCTTGAGACATATTGTTTGTAAAATGCCACGCAGCCCATGTACCACAGATCACGCATACCACGCAAGCCGCTGCATAACGAACGATGGCAGGCCAGCACCGACGACGTTGGGCGTGATGACGTCTCGCGAGCAAGCGATCATATTCGCGTGCGCCAGGTGTAAGCTCTTTCAGCATCTGCTGGTATAACGCTTCGTCGCTGAGTAGAGTTTTTTTATTTTTCATTGTCAATCAGTCTTTTAAGTTTGGCTTTTGCCATGGATATCATGCTCTTTACCGAGGGCTTGGGCAGATGTGCTTCGGCTGCAATCTCGTCCACGCTCTTATCGTCAATGTGGCGTGCTTTGAAAAGCGACTGTTCGCGAGGCGAGAGTTGGCGCATGGCATGGTCGATACGTTGCATCGTCTCTTGGGCTAGAAGTGGAGCATCGGCTTCAGTGGTGCATGGCGCGAGCGATTCTTCCAGAGGCGAGGTGGGTATTTGCCCAAGTTTGTGATAGCGTTCCACGCAGACGTTCTTGGCCACCATGACGGCTAGTGCCTCCAGGTTGCGCTGAGCGTTGAGCTTCTCGCAGTAAGTCCACAATCGAATCAGACTATCTTGTGCCACATCCTCAGCATCTTCGACATTGCCAAAGAAGTCGCGTCCCACTCTGACCATGAGTGGGCGCAGGTGGGGAATCATATGTTCAAACTCTGCGTGTGTCATATCTACCTAATATACTGCTCAGCAAGGAAAAAGTTAAGTGCGAGGGTGCCACTTTTATAATGATTATTCCTTTTTAAATTCTTTCCTTCCTTCCAATGCAGCGCGAGAATAGTTTTCTTACTTCGCCTTTTCGGCGCGAAGATACAGCCTTTCTTTTGGGCACGCAAATTCTTCTCTCTGTGTAGATAGAGTTTTTCCCCTTGCGAACAGATAAATACATACGTTGTAAATAGATGAATGTGTAAACTGCGAACGGAGTACTCAGAACTTCGTCATTATCACGCTAAAACCTAGGCTATTCCGTTCCTTTTTGATAACATTGGTGTCCGATAAAAATTCGAGACTTTTCCCAAACAAAAACACTGAGGGAGCGTGAAAGCGCTCCCTCAGTGTTTTTAAAAATGAAACATGAAACTAAAAAAGAAACATTAAAGTCGTATGTTTCACTTTTTGAAATGACTGATATTCAATTACTTTATAACAAAAAAAATGAAACATGAAAGATAATTCAAAAATTCTAAAAATGTATGGATATTTCTTCTAAAGAAATCTGCCAAGCAGGACAAGCATGGCAACCCGGCAAAACTCTCTCAATCGGCACGCAGCTATTGCTTTGACTACCAGAAGTTGGTAGACCAATTCGGCATCAATCTGATTACGGGTGACTCGGGCGATGAAGAGGAAAAATCTGTGGCAAAAAATATTATTTTTTTTTGGGGGGGGGTAGAAATATATCTATATATTTGCAAATACATGTTTAACTACTAATTTTTATGATATGAGAAAAACTCTATTTATGCTTCTTGCTTGTTTGTTCTGCGCCTTTGCACAAGCACAGACCAAAGTAGAAGTCAGACTTACAGATGGCAAGGTCGTGAAAGGTACTACCAGAACCTTGTTCTCTGTTGATGATGCAAACTCTATTAAGGTGAAAGACGCCAAGGGGGAAAAGAAAACCTACAAATCCACAGAGGTGAAAAATCTTCGTGTTTACGATGACAAAAGCCAGGAATGGTACACCTTTGAGGCTTTGAAAGCGCAAAAAGCGTTACCCAATGTGTGGAACAAGAATCCGAAACCTTATAGCGACCCTGTGTTTTTGCAGGTAGTTTATGAAGGTAAGAACGTCACGGGATATGTTCACAACATTTCCACGCAGACCAACACTAAGACCCTTCAACTAACAGGTACGGGAGGTATGCTCTACTTCAAGTTAAAGAAAGAAGATGTAGCTCGCGCTTTTTGGATGAGTGCAGCGGTTGGTTGGAGAGCAGAACTCAAATTGGTCTTCAAGGATTTTCCTGTAATGAAACCCGTTATCAAGGAACTTGACTCAAAGTCTTTCTATGCAGACCCATTTGCACTGATCAAAACATTTGATGGACTTTTGGACAAAAAATAAGATTGTTTGAAAGAATAAAGAGCATGGTACGCTCATCTGAAATAGATGATTATACCATGCTTTTTATGTTCACTTCTGCTCGGAAGAGGAATTGTCAGCGGAACTTTTCGTTTATTACAAAAGGCACGGAGCTTCCCCCCCCCCGCTTCCGTGTTTTTTACAAGCAAAATCAAAGATGGGTGGGGCAAAAAAACTTTGCAGCGTCTTGCTAATGATTTGAAGAATGAGTATACCGACATCAAAGGTTTTTCTATTCGCAATATGCAGTACATGATGCAGTTCTACAATGAGTATAATAAGGAACTCACCATGTGTAAAATGAGTACATCTGCAAATGCGCAACCGTCAGTTGCGCAATTATCACAAGAAATTAATGTAGATGTCCAACCAATAACGCAACAATCGGTTGCGCAATTAACAAATTCAAATTACAAATTTGGCCAAACTTTATCCAAGGATTTGCGAAGCTGTTTGCCTTCGATTGAAGATATTGAAGAAGAGTTTGAATCTTTTTAGTCTAAAATAAATCCTCCCTTGCGTAGAATACAAGGGAGGATTAAACTTTTATATTGATAAAATTACAAATCAGAAAATCCTCTTCCTCTTTCGCTACGACTTCTACAAAGGTACGCGAAGAATGAAATTGCTGGATAGCAATGAAATCTGGCAACTGAGAGATGTGTGCGTGTTTGAAATAAATGGGTTGGAGGTATTTATGTGAAAATATTCTGTCACACACTTGTTCGATTGAAAAATAACTTTGTACTTTTGCAATGCTAGAATCCGCCACGCTTCCCGTAGAACAG
>URDV01000040.1 GCA_900546605.1 uncultured Prevotella sp. | reverse complement strand
AAGTATGCTTTACACCATTTATTATGTTAAAGCAGAATGACAGGAAACTTAAAAAACTTGGCAAACTTACCTGTTAACCCGTTAACTTGTCAACTTGTTTACTAATTCCGCCAACGCGTTAACCTAACAAGTAAGTAGACAATACACCTATCTGTTAACCCGTAAACTTGTCAACTTATTTACTAATTCCGTCAACGCGTTTAATATACATAATAGATATAGATGAAAAAAATTCTCACCTTTGTCAGTTGGCTGTCCGTGTTAGTGCTGTGGGGCTGTTCAGCTTTGGTCTACGTTAATCCTGCTCATTGGGGCAAGTATTGGGCAGTAATATGCTTAGGTTTCCCATTATGTGTTGCGGCAGTATTGGTGAGCTTAGTGCTTTGTTTGCTGTTTCGTCCTAAGTTGGCATTGATTAGTGTGGTAGGCTTGTTGGGCTGTTGTGGTTCACTACGTGAGTACTGCCCCATAAATCTTACATCGCCTCCGCCTAAGGGGGCTATAAAAGTGTTGTCGTATAACACCATGAGTTGGGACTCATGGGCACTTGATCAAGATAGCAACCACTATGAAGTGGTGCAGTATGTTTGCTCAGAGCGCCCCGACGTGGCTTGCTTGCAAGAGGTGTTGTTTCGTAGTGATGATGAAGCCTCGCGCATTGAACGACAGTTTAAGCGCAGCGGCTATACTTTTGTTACCGCCTTTGTCGGAGCTAACCGAGTGGGCATAGTGTCACGATGGCCTGTGGTGAAACAAGAGGTGGTGACACATTCAGAGTCGAATGGCGCAGTAGCCTTTTACTTGTTGCCCCGACGTGCCGACACGCTCATAGTGGTGAGTGCACATCTTGAGTCGATGCGCTTGTCGCAGGATGAGCGCGATGGCTATCACACTTTGGTGAAGAATCCTGACGAAGTAGAGGCAGTTCATGGCAAATTGGCCCTTTTGCAAAAAATAGCTACGGGGGGTGAACGTAGAGCCTTACAAGCCGATACGTTAGCGGCCTTTATTGACAGGCATGCGGGACAAAAGTTTATTGTCATGGGCGACTTTAACGACACTCCTATATCTTACGCTCACCACCAAGTGTGTAGCCGGCTTACCGATTGTTATCGCGCCACAGGCAATGGCATAGGTCGCTCGTTTAACCGCGATGCCATTTATGTGCGCATTGACAACATATTCTGCTCGTCACATTTTAAGCCTTTTGCTATGAAGGTGGACAAAACGGTTCCATTCTCTGATCATTACCCCATTTTGGGGTGGTTGCAACCCATAACTGGTGGCCGCATGAAATAACTTGGTATGGCAAAAAAGAAAAAACAAAATACGCTACACGCTGTTACCCCCCTTGCAACAGACTATTCAGCTGCTTTAAAGAGCAAATTACCCACTTGGGCAGCAGCAGGAAACATAATGGTGCCCCATCACCTATGTCTTGAACAATGTTCGGGTGAGTTGGCTGCCCGCTATAAAGCACAAGTGGTGTCGCAACTGCTACCCCAAGAACAACGCAGGTATATGGTCGACATGACAGGGGGCTTGGGAGTAGACTTTTCATTCATAGCACCATTGTTTAACCATGCCACCTATGTTGAGCGCCAAATGGTGCTGTGCCAAGCCGCGTGTCACAACTTGCCCTTGCTCGGACTGGCTGAGGCAGAGGTGGTGAATGCCGATGGTGTAGAATTTGTGAGCCAAATGAAAAATGGTGCAGCTGATTTACTCTTCATAGACCCCGCACGGCGTGATGGGGCAGGCCGTAAAACAGTATTGATTGAAGACTGTCAGCCCGATGTGTGTGCATTACAGTCAATGCTTCGATCAAAAGCCCGCTTTGTGGTCATAAAGCTATCGCCTATGCTTGACATTACAGCAGCTTTACGCTCGTTGCAGGGTGTGGCACAAGTGCATGTAGTGGCAGTTGGTGGCGAATGTAAGGATTTGCTCTTGGTGTTGCATGGGCTGGCTCAAGCGCCATTGCCTACTGACGAGGTGAGCACCACACCTATAATATATGCACACGAGGGTGAGGAACGCACATTTGCCTTTACGCAAGAACAAGAGGCTGTGGCAACTGTGACCTTGGCAACAGACTTAAGTGGATACCTTTATGAACCAGGCCCCGCAGTAATGAAGGCAGGAGCCTTTAAGAGTATAGCGGCACACTATGGGTTGGCTAAGCTACACCCTAATACTCACCTTTACGTAGCACAGCATGAGGTGGCTAACTTCCCGGGTCGTGTGTTTCGCATCGTAGGTATATCCAACTTTAGCAAAGCACAACTCAAACAGTTGCGCACAGACTGTCCTAAGGCGAACATCAGCGTACGCAATTTTCCTGCTACGGTGGCCGAAGTGCGCAAAAAATTAAAGCTAAAAGATGGAGGCGACCAATTTATTTTTGCCACCACATGGGCTGATAATCAGCATGTTTTGATACATTGCACAAAATAAAATGAAAAAAAGTTGCACCCAAGGTGTAACTTTTTTCGTTTCTACCCGTCTACATTACAGAGAGCCAAAATGAAACAGATAGACTTTAAGCAAGACTTGCTCCCGCTCAAGGACAAAATATACCGCATGGGTTTGCGTATTACACTTAATGCGCAAGAGGCGGAGGACCTCACGCAGGACACGCTCATAAAGGCGTGGAATCAGCGTGAGCAATTGGCTAAGGTAAATAACATTGAGGCTTTTTGCATAACCATATGCCGTAACATGGCGCTCGATAGGGTAGCACGATGTGAACATGCCACACTATCGGTTGAGGCAGAACAACCTGAAACCATTGACTCAGCCTTGGCGCCTGATGAAAAGCTTGAACAGAATGATCGTTTGCAACGCATTCATCAGTTATTCAATGCTTTGCCTGAAAAATTGCGCACAGCCTTGCAATTGCGCGATATTGAGGGACTGAGTTACGCTGAAGCTGCACAATGCATGAACATCACAGAGGATGCCTTTAAGGTAACACTGCACCGTGCACGTAAGGCTATCAAAACACAATACGAAAAAATAGAGAATTATGGACTATAAATATATTGAACAACTTCTTGCTCGCTATTGGGAGTGCGAAACATCGCCCCAAGAGGAGGACATCTTGAAGGCCTTTTTTAGCCAAGAGCAGGTGCCCGCTGAGTTGGCTCGTTACAAGAGTTTGTTCGTATATGAACAACAGCAGGCCAACTTGCACTTAAATGAAGCCTTTGACCAAAAGGTGCTTGCTGCCATAGGACAAGCCGAGGCTCCTTGTAATAATAAGGTAATAAAGGCCGAACATATTACGTTAGTGCGTCGCTTGCGTCCGCTCTATCGTGCTGCAGCTGCTGTGGCCATAGTTACGTTGTTAGGAACTGCTGCACAACATTCGTTCAATGGCTCTCAAAATGCTAACCCCGCAGGTTGGGACTACAACCAATCGGCCTACAAAGATTCTTACCAAGACCCACAAAAGGCTTACGAGGCAAGCATGAAAACATTGCAAATGTTTAAGGAAGGTGCTCAAACAGCCATCAACGATTCGTCAACCCATGGCAAGCACATGAAAGCTCCTGCTGAAGGTAACCATAATTAATGCAACAACGCACACTTGCAATTACTCTTTTTAGTTATGACACGAAAAGTTTTATTGTCGTTGCTGCTTACCTTCTTCACCGCCATAGGGTGTTATGCCCAACGTGAACAAGACTTTGCTTCGCGTTTCATGGCACTTTATGCTGAAGGCACCTCGTTGCAATGCACTACGGTTTCGCCCCTTATGCTTGAGCGAATGATGCAATTGCCTAATGTAGAGTCCGACAGTCAAACTCGACAGGTACTCAGCCAGTTGAAGTCAATACGCATGGTGCATAACACGGCCGACAACGAAACATCACCGCTTTATAACAAAGCGCTCAAGTTGGCTACGCGCAATGCAGCACGTTACAAACTTTATGCGCAACGACAGAGCAAACGCCTCTATGTAAGGCGTCGAGGACGTTACATAGTTGAGATGGTGCTCTTTATGAAACACGACAGACACTTGCAACTGATTAATCTGACGGGTAACATGACGGATAGCTTCCTAAAGCAACTCTTTAACATGTAGCGCCTTGCACTACACAACACATTGAAAACAATCACGCCAACAAAACATATATAACAACTGCGGCCCTCAGCCCTTCAACAATTTCCTTTTAAAACAATCACGACGCTCTTAATAGGGGCTTGAGGAGATAAAACAAAGCCGTAAAACAATGCTGATGGTAAGCATCTAACTGTGCTGCTTTCATGCTGATAAAACAATCAAACCTTTTGCTGACAACCTCAAAGCTGGGCTTTGACATTGGGTTTCAGTTCTCTCTCTCACACTAATGTCTGTTCTCTTTTTAATGTAACAGGCTGCTAAGATAAACTGGGAAGTATTCATATTGTGTATATGAATAGCTTCCCTTTATCTTTTTTGTAACTGTAGGCCGTATAGTCGCTTTCTCTGTACAAGCCATGTATCGCGAAGTTACGCTGCGGTTTGGAAGTGAAAATGAAAGTTTTTTGAACTTTCATTTTGCACTTCTCTCACCTTGCAGTACTTTGCTTTGCGAAGTTACGCTGCGGTTCGGAAGTGAAAATGAAAGTTTTTTGAACTTTCATTTTGCACTTCTCTCACCTTGCAGTACTTTGCTTTGCGAAGTTACGCTGCGGTTCGGAAGTGAAAATGAAAGTTTTTTGAACTTTCATTTTGCACTTCTCTCACCTTGCAGTAACTTTGCACCCAAATATATAGGTATTAGTAAATAATTGTATGCAAGACATTCGTAACATTGCCATCATTGCTCACGTAGACCACGGAAAAACAACTCTCGTGGACAAGATGCTGCTCGCTGGACACTTGTTCCGCAAAAACCAGAACGCTGGTGAACTCATTCTCGATAATAACGACCTTGAACGCGAGCGCGGTATAACCATCCTTTCGAAGAATGTATCTATCCGTTATAAGGACACTAAAATCAATATTATCGACACTCCGGGTCACTCTGACTTTGGTGGTGAAGTAGAGCGTGTGCTCAATATGGCCGATGGCTGTATCTTGTTGGTCGATGCTTTCGAGGGTCCAATGCCTCAAACACGTTTTGTCTTGCAAAAGGCTCTTGAAATAGGACTTAAGCCCATTGTTGTAGTTAATAAGGTTGACAAGCCTAACTGCCGCCCTGAAGAGGTGTACGAAATGGTGTTCGACCTCATGTGTGACCTTAATGCTACTGAGGAACAACTTGACTTCCCCGTAGTGTATGGCTCAGCTAAAAATGGCTGGATGAGTGAGGACTATAAACATCCTACTGACAACATTAACTATTTGTTGGATAAAATCATTGAAGTGATTCCTGCTCCGACACAGCTCGAAGGCACTCCACAGATGCTCATCACTTCACTCGACTACTCTAACTACACAGGTCGTATTGCCGTAGGACGTGTTCACCGTGGCACCATTAGCGAAGGCATGAAGTGCACCATTGCTCACCGTGATGGTACGCTTGAAAAAACTCAAATTAAAGAGGTTCATACTTTCGAAGGTATGGGACGTCAAAAGACGGACGCTGTAAGTTCAGGCGACATTTGTGCTGTGGTTGGTCTTGAAAACTTTGAAATTGGCGATACTATTTGCGATTTCGAAAATCCCGAGCCACTGCCCACTATTGCTATTGACGAACCTACCATGTCAATGCTCTTTACCATTAACGATTCTCCTTTCTTTGGTCGTGAAGGTAAGTATTGTACATCACGCCACATTGGCGATCGCCTTAAGAAGGAACTTGAAAAGGACCTCGCCTTGCGAGTTCGCTCTACCGAGACTGAAGGCTCTTGGATTGTGAGCGGTCGTGGTGTGCTTCACCTCTCTATTCTGATTGAAACCATGCGCCGTGAGGGCTATGAACTCCAAGTGGGTCAGCCACAGGTTATTTATAAGGAGATAGATGGTGAAAAGTGCGAACCTATTGAAGAACTCACCATTAACGTGCCTGAGGAGTTTGCTTCTAAAATGATTGATATGGTAACTCGTCGTAAGGGTGAAATGACCTCAATGTTGAACATGGGCGATCGTGTAGACATTGAATTCAACATTCCTTCGCGTGGCATCATTGGTCTTCGTACCAATGTGTTGACGGCATCGCAGGGTGAAGCTATCATGGCACACCGCTTTAAGGAATATCAACCCTATAAAGGTGAGATTCAACGTCGTTCAAATGGCTCAATGATTTCACTCGAAAGTGGCACCGCTTTTGCCTATGCCATTGACCACTTGCAAGATCGTGGCCGCTTCTTCATCAATCCGCAGGATGAGGTGTATGCTGGTCAAGTAGTGGGTGAACACGTTCATGAAAATGACCTTGTAGTGAACGTAACTAAGGCTAAGCAGTTGACTAATATGCGTGCTTCGGGTGCTGACGATAAAGCACGTATCATTCCTCCCATTGTTTTCTCACTCGAGGAGGCTCTCGAATACATTAAGGAGGATGAGTACGTAGAGGTTACTCCTAAGTCAATGCGTATGCGTAAGGTTATTCTTGACCACTTGGCTCGTAAACGTGCTAACCGCGAATAATATATAAGTCTACAGAAAATATGTAAAGTCCCTTCACTCATTATTTGAGTGAGGGGATTTTTTTGAAATAGCTTACATAAAGCAGTACGGCCATTTTGCATTGCGCTCGCCTTGCACTACTTTGTTTCACGAAGATAGGCTGCGGCTCGGCCATGAAAATGAAAGTTTTTCAACCTTTCATTTTGCATTGCGCTCGCCTTGCACTACTTTGCTTTGCGAAGATAGGCTGCGGCTCGGCCATGAAAATGAAAGTTTTTCAACCTTTCATTTTGCATTGCGCTCGCCTTGCACTACTTTGCTTTGCGAAGATAGGCTGCGGCTCGGCCATGAAAATGAAAGTTTTTCAACCTTTCATTTTGCATTGCGCTCGCCTTGCACTACTTTGCTTTGCGAAGATAGGCTGCGGCTCGGCCATGAAAATGAAAGTTTTTCAACCTTTCATTTTGCATTGCGCTCGCCTTGCACTATCTTTGCACGTTATGAAGATAAAAATAGTAAACCATTCACATCACGCACTACCACAGTATGCTACGGCACAGAGTGCGGGGCTCGACTTGCGAGCTAATATTGATGCCGATATAACCCTACAACCCATGCAACGCATGCTTGTGCCAACAGGCTTACACATAGCCTTGCCTGATGGCTACGAGGCTCAAGTGCGTCCACGTTCAGGACTGGCATTAAAGCACGGCATAACGCTACTTAACACACCTGGCACTATTGATGCAGACTATCGTGGCGAAATTGGTGTTATAATGGTCAATTTATCGACCGAACCTTTCACAATAGCCGATGGTGACCGCATAGCACAACTCGTCATTGCCCGTTACGAACAGGCTGAATGGGAACCCGTTGAAACTCTCGACGACACTGAGCGTGGTACGGGCGGCTTTGGCCACACAGGCAAATAGTTTGTTCTCTCTACCTATTTCCAAATTTTTTAATGCAGCAATCCACTCACACATTACGCAACATAAGTATAGGCATAAGGCAAATGTTAAGGCAACATTTGCCCTTTGCCCTATGTGCTTGTGTCAGCACCTTGCTGTTAGTGGCTTGTAGTGCATCACGCAAGGCCGAAGAACATGCTGTGCACATCACAGACAATAATGTAGCTCATAGCGCTGCTACCACATTGTCATACGACAAACAACGAAGGTTTGATGAACTCTTTTTGGAAGCCATAAGGCAAAAAGAGGCCGAACACATTGATGCTGAGTACGAACTGCTTGATGCCGCACTCAGCATTAATCCCAATGCCACTGAGGCTCTTTATGAAATGGGCGTGTTGAAACTATCGTTTTCAACCTACTCTGATACTTTGAGCCGAGCACAAGGTGACTCATTGTTGCGCAAAGCGGTCAATATTGAACCTCGTAATGTATATTACAAAGAAACATTGGCCACTTACTTAGCCAATAGTGCAAAGTATCGTGAAGCCATTGAACTATATGAGGAGATAGCTGAGCAACACGAATCAGATGAAACGCTCTCAACCTTGATATGGCTTTACAAAACGAGTGGCGATTATGCAGGAGCTATACGCACCATAGAACGCATGGAACGCATTGAAGGCAAGAGCGAAGCTTTGAGCATGGAAAAGTTTCAAACCTACTTGGCCATGAAGGACGATGAACATGCATACCAAGCCATCGAAGAGTTATGTGCTGAGTACCCCTACGACTTGCGTTATCGTGTACTATTAGGCGACCTTTACGACCAACATGGCCATCATGAGCAAGCACTCGACATTTATCGCGATGTGCTTACAGCCGAGCGCGACAATAGTTATGCGCAAATCTCTCTCCTGGCTTATTACAAAGCCGCTGGAGCCGACTCTTTATATCTTGATTTGCTCAATCGTGTAGTATTAAATCCGCGTACACAAAGTGGAGCACGCCTTGAGGCTATGCGCGGTTACGCTGTTGACAATTTGCACCAAGGTGCTGACTCGTTACCCGTGTTGAAACTCTTTAAAAAAGCTTTGGCACAACCTCAAGAGTCGCGTGATATGGCTGAATTGCAAGTGTATTACATGAGTGAGCGACACTTGCCTGCCGATACAATATTAAGCGCACTCAACACTCTGCTCAAAATTGAACCCGACTACACCAAGGCACGTTTGCAAGTGTTACAAATTATGCTGCAACGTGACAATATGCGTCAAGTGGCCACCATCTGTCGCGAAGGTGAACTTTATGACCCCACCGAAGTCACCTTTTATTATTATGAGGGCATTGCCCTTTACCGTTTAGGACGTGACAAGGAGGCCATACACCAGTTGCAGCGTGGTGTTGAGCGCATTAACGAGTCTACTGACCGTCTTTTGGCCAGCGATGTGTATGCCTTGTTGGGCGATGTTTTACACGGCAACCATTTGGCTGAAGAGGCTTATATAGCCTACGACCATGCCCTATCGTACAACGAACTCAATTTGCTTTGCCTTAACAACTACGCCTACTTCCTTTCGCTCGAAGGCAAACAACTTGACAAGGCAGAGCAAATGAGTCGTCGCACTATTGAGGCTGAGGGTAACAACGCCATCTATCTTGACACCTATGCATGGATTCTCTACTTAAAGCGCAACTATCAGCAAGCTCGCATCTACATGGACGAGGCTTTGCGCTTTGCCGACGAATCACCTGAAAGTGCCTCGCTCTACGACCATGCTGGCGACATAGCTCTCAAACTATCTGACCGCCGACAAGCGGCTAAGTACTGGAAAAAGGCGCTTTCGCTTACCACCGACCGCTCCTTGCGCTATCGTTTACTGCGTAAGTTACGTCGTCGCTGAGTTAGAGTGTACTTAAGTTTTAACAGCTGAAGTTCTTGCCCCAACAACTCAAAGAGCTTTACTCACTTTTGAATATTTTACTCACAATGAAATCAATACTCTGCTTAGCAGTATCAGTGCTGCTCTTAAGTGCTTGCCATTCAAGCAAAAACATAACACGCACCCCCACCACTACAACTCCTGCCAGTTCATCAACTACCGCCATCAGCCGTAGTCAAAGCACAGCAGCTGTGGCCGAAGTAAAAAAAGTAACTGCACACAACTTAACAAATCATGGCCTCACGGCCAACACCAAGGTGCGACTCACAGGCATTGGGGGTAAAGACCTCAGCGTAAATGGTAAACTTCAAATGTTGCGCGACAAGGTATTACGCCTCTCGCTCCGTTTTCTCGGGGTTGAAGTAGGTTTAATGGAGTTTACTCCAAGTGGGGTACTCGTTATTGACCGCATCAACAAGCAATACGTACGTGCCAACTATAACGAGGTCAGTTTTTTGCGTCAAGCTGAGTTAGACTTTTATTCATTACAATCACTCTTTTGGAACGAACTCTTTTTGCCTGGCGAGCACCAACTCCGCGCAGCTGATTATAGCCGATTTGTAATGAACCATGAGGGCAACCTTGTGCAGTTGCAGCCCACAGGCACACCGCGCCTTGACTATGTGTTTAACATCGATCCCACATCGTCAACCCTACATCGCTTGCAAGTAAAGAGCAACAAAGCGAATGAAAAGGGACAGTTTGCTTTCAACTATGATGCGTTTGAGCAATTTAGTGGCCGTCCTTTTCCCACCCATCTGTTGTTAGCCGTTACTGGCACAGGGAAAAAGGACATAAGCCTATCACTCAATCTCACCTCGCTCAAGTCGTCAACTGACATAGAGGCCAACACCACAGTCAGTTCAAAATACACCCAACGCTCTGTAACTGAGGTATTAGGCAAGTTAGGCATGTAAAATGCCATTGCCCAGCACCTGGCCCCCCTCCTTCTTAGGAATGTGCACTTTAGTGTACACATTTTTCATATCTTCCCCCTTTTGTAATATATATAAATAAGCATATGCGTACTTTACTCCTTGTCATATTCAGTACCTTGTGTTTGCTCCTTCCCGCGCAGACTAACAAAAAAATACAGTCGTTGCAGCGTCAGCATCGCACCTTGAAGCAAAACATTGCAAGTCAGGAAAAAATGCTCAAGTCAACTAAAAAGGATGTAAACTCGCAGTTGGCCAACTTGCAAGTAATCAATGTGCAAATTGAGGGACAACAAAAGTACGTAGATGGCATACATGCTGAACTAACAGAGTTAGCCACAACCATAGGCGGGCTTGAACATCAGTTACGTTTGCTTGAGGCCGATTTAGCTGTGTGCAAACGTCGTTATCAGCGATCTGTGTCATACATGTTTCATAACAAAATGCAGGTTTCAAAGTGGCAATTCATTTTGTCGGCCAAGAACTTCAGACAAATGTATCGCCGTTTGCGCTACATGACACAGTTTAGTCGTTACCAACGTGCACAGGCTGAAATTATACGTCAAAAGGAACAACAGGTGCATGCCAAGCGAAATGAACTGATGGGGGTGAAAACCGAAAAGAACCGATTGTTTAAAGAGGGACAAGCTGAAACACGCAAACTGCAAGGTCAGCAGCATGAGCGTCAGTTAGTCATCAACGACCTTAATAAGCGTCAAAGTGAGCTGCAAGCCAGTATTGCACAGCAGCGTCGCAAGGCCGACCAACTAAATGCTCGTATTGACAAACTCATTCAGCAAGAAATCATTGCTGCCGAGCGACGTCGCAAAGCCGAGGCTGAGCGCCGACGTAAAGCAGAGTTGGCACGCCAGGCCAAGCTCAAAGCTCAGCGTGAACAAGCCGCACGCGAAAAGGCCGCACGTGAACGTGAACTTGCTGCAGCTCGCAAGCAACAATCTGCTGCCAAGTCAAAGTCGTCAACTAAACATATAGCTAAAGCTACCCCCTCAACGGCTGTTAAGTCAAAGCGTAAAGTTGCAACTAATCGAGCAGAGCGCGTTGTTAAACGTGAACCTGCAACCACGGTCACCCCTGAATTTACAGCAGCCGACAATGCCGACCGCGTTTTGAGCAATAACTTTGCAGCCAACCGAGGCCGTTTGCCCATGCCCATTACGGGAGGATACTCCATAACACGTCACTTTGGAGCCTACAATGTGTCGGGGTTGAGTGGGGTGCAACTCGATAGCAAGGGCATTAACATAACGGGGCATCCTGGAGCGCAAGCTCGTGCTGTGTTCCGTGGTGAGGTAACTGCCATTTTTACCAGTGCTGGGTTATACAACATTATCGTGCGCCATGGTTCATACATGTCAGTCTATTGCAACTTAAGTAGTGCCAGTGTGCGTCGTGGTCAAATGGTCGAGGCTCGCCAGTCACTTGGCACTATTGCCACTGATGCATCGGGCAATGCCACCTTACACTTTCAGTTGCGCAAGGAAATTGCAAAACTCAACCCTGAAGCATGGTTAGGCCGGTGAAAATAGTGACCAAATATATTTGAGCACCTATTTAAAATGAATAAAATCTACAAATCAAGTTTGCCAAGTAGTTAGCTACATGGCAAACTTGATTTTTTTGTCTTGTCGGGATTAATTTAAAGTAATGACCCTTCAGTGTGAAAATGCTAAACCTGTGCAACTTTGTAACAATCACTCTGCAAACTTAGAACCATCTAAAATATGTATCATTGCTGCCTGCTAAAACTCAAAGAACATAATAAATAATTGAAGTTTCGGATTTAGCAAGGGCGGGCTGAAAGCCCAATGGAGCCCATAGCCCAGGGCAAGCGAAGCGGCACCCTGGGTATCGCGTGTTAGAGCAGTCGCGCCCTGTAAGGGCAAAAGCTTTAA
>URDV01000039.1 GCA_900546605.1 uncultured Prevotella sp. | reverse complement strand
AAGCAATAGCACATCGGGGTTACGCAATAACATCTTAGCCAACTCAATGCGCATGCGCCAGCCTCCTGAAAACTCTGAAGTCTGTCGTTCAAAGTCAGAACGTTCAAATCCCAGTCCGAGCAATGTTTTTTCAACATCCTCTTCAAAGTGAGTCATGTCAATGGCATAGAACTTTTCACTCAGCGTAGCCACTTCTTCAATCAGCGCCATGTACTCATCACTTTCATAGTCAGTGCGTTCGGCCAGTTGTTTGTTAAGTTCATCCAAATGAGCTTGCATTTGGTGTAAGTGAGCAAAGGCTTGGCTTGCTTCTTCAAATACAGTTCGTCCGTCTTCGGTCATGAGGTGTTGTGGCAAGTAAGCCACAACAGTGTCTTTAGGTGCCGACACTGTGCCACGAGTAGGCTTACGCACACCTGCTAAAATCTTGAGCAGCGTACTTTTGCCTGCTCCGTTTTTGCCCATTAAGGCAATGCGGTCATTATCATTAATTACAAACGATACGTCACTAAAAAGGGTGGTGCCGCCAAATTCAACGGCAAGTCCATCAACTGAAAGCATTAATAATTGTGTATATGTTAACCCATTGACGGAATTCTTGGTTAACGAGTTAACAAGTTGACAGGTTAACAAGTAAGTATGCAATACACCTCTTATTATGTTAAAGTCAGAATGGTAAGAAGCAGAATAATATGACAAACTTACCTGTTACCTCGTTAACTTGTTAACCAAGAATTTCGCCAACGCGTATATGTTATGATTGAATATTTGGGTGCAAATTTACGAAATATCGTTGTTATGCTAAAATGTGGCTCTTTGGGATTTTGGAGTGATAACTTAACAATTTAATAAAAGATCTCCTTAGAACTCATCTATATTTTCTATTTTATGGGCGTTTTTATATACTAATCTTTAAATTTGCGACAACTATAAAACTCAAGAAGAATGTATAGCTGACTCTGTCTATGACCATTCCAGTTTAGGATGTGATGGTATGTGGTAATGATCCTTATAACTATATTTGTTGTTAAAAGACTTTATGAAACGGAATACGAGCACAGCAGAAAGCAAGAAGTCCTTGGTGAAGACAGGGACTTGCACTCAGTTCAACTTCAAAGAAATATGCTTGCCTCTTTCAACAGTATGCTCGTTTCTTCCTTAGAGCCTCTTGCTCAGACGTTCACCGACCGTCAGTAGGAAATCGTAAACGAGTCAGGCTATACAGACTTGACTTGAAACTGCAACCAAATCATCAACTGCGCCATGCTTCTTTCTCTTGGCTATATCAGTGAGGCTACAACCTATGCAGAATCGTGTGGCGGTGGCGGTTCACCTGGCTTTGGTTGGGGACGAAACAAGAATGAAGACGATGATCATTGGTGGCGCAGGTGCATTGCCGTGTCGGCTGCGATGATGCGACCTGCGAAGTATCGGATACGGCGTAGCAGATGATATAAACAAGTGACTCTTCAGATAAAATGTCATTACAATTTTATTTGAAGAATCACTTGTGAAGAACGACCGCAACGACAGCAAAAACGACCGAAAATAGCCGAGAACGACCGAAAGAACGACTTAAAACGACCGAAAATAGCCGAGAACGACCAAAGGACGACTTAAAACGACCTAAAATAGCCGAACAAATTTATATTCCAAGTTCAGACTCACCCTTTTCGGTTATATTCCATTTTTTTCCTTTATCGGTTTTGCAAATCAAATTTTCTTTAGCCATGGTGCCCAAAAGGCGACCAATCTTTCTCAATTTCTCGTCACGTGTTAGACTGGAAGGGAATACATGCTGGAGACCTTCATAAACGTCTCTACGTTTAAAACCTATACTGCCTGCATTATGCGCCAACTGAAGTAATAGTTTTTGAATACTAGTTTCCACAAGACCAGTTTCTTTTGTATAGTGCCCTATTTGCTTAGTCAGTTTTGCTACTTCTAATGATATAGTGTAATGAGGCGCACGACCTTCTATCAAGCCTTTGTCATAAAGATGCTTGGCTGCTTCTTTTGTAATAGGATGATGCTTCTGTACGGCATCCAGCCAAAGACATTCTTTCAATGATAAGGATTGGTTGCTCTTTAGCAAATTGGTATACTTCTCATCAATCATCTTACCATAGATGGTAACACCAACTGTACGATGCTCATTGTCAATATCGTAATCAGGCATGGGGAAGAAACGATTGCGTTGTTCTGTGTAAATCTTCTTGATGCCACGTCCTACGGTATCAATCATGTTGAAGTTGACCATGCCTCGGCATAAGCATTCGTTGCGATAGTGAAACTGAGGGCCTTTATGCTCCAAAGCATTCTCTATGGTGCCGGGAATAAAGCTACCGCCATTGCCATAGTATAAGGTGCTTGGACCTTCTACGAAAACAATGCGCTGTTGCAAGGTGTAATCTTGGTGGGCGATGGCATTATGTAGAGCCTCACGTATGGTATATTCATCATACTGCTTCATCGTATCTGGAAAAAGGGTTCCGCCTGGCAGTTCACGCATGGTTTTGTTGCGTATCTTGCCCAACACCTTATCTACAGTCAAGATGAAAGGAATGGAGAAGTGTTCATAATCTTGCACAATACCTTCTTCATCTTCCCAAGTCCAAGTGATTTGTGCAACGGCAGGATGAATCTTTTGGATAGAAAACGGCTTGCCTAATAACAGTATTGCAGCACGAGTGATTTGACCGTCTCGCATCATCATGCTATTAGCTAAGAACTCTTCTGTTGTCCATGAATCAATTTCTTCGGCAGGAATACTTGAAGAGTGTACTTTCTTGAACATGACTTTAGCTGTAGCCACAGCCAACTCATCCAAATCATTGATAGTCGCATTGGGTATGAGTTGGGCTGTCCAATCTGGTATTGGTGGTTGTTGGCGGATGGCATCTTGTTTGGCTTGGTTCAATGGTTTTAGACTTTCACCATCACGACCATAAGCCACACCTTTCCAATGCATCACGATATTTCGTGGTGATGCTGGAACTTGGAACAACAAAACACGTTTCCCCTCAACCTCAATAGATACAATATCCCTAAAAATAAGGTTGTCTGTAGTGTGTTGAGACATGTCTTGCTTTAGGCGGTTCAAGGCAACCTCACTATCTTTAAAACAGGTACCAATAATCTGGTGCTTCTTGTCCCAAACGCCAAAGACTATCCACGCAAACTCATGATCTCGTAAGTTTGCTTCATTGCTAAGGGCTGAGAAGTATTTGCCCAACTCGTCAATATCAAAGTTGGTCTCAGCTTTCTTAAACTCTACGACCTCATTTTCAGAGTGGTCCCAGAGTTCTTGGAATATATCTATATATTTTTCCATTGCTACTTGCTTCTTAATCATATTCTACGTTGGCAATTATTGTGTCTTTTTGTCTATGTTTCCTACTATCATTCCACTCAATATTAATCCTAAAATTATCATTTGGATTGGAAATTACCAAGGAAATGGGTGATTGTATAGCCTTTCCTGTAGAGACAATTTCAAAATGCTTGTTGAATATGAGGTATATATCATCAGAGCTAATCTCAATGTTCTTAGCATATTCTTTTCCCACATTTTGAAGGATTAAGGTGAATTGGCTCTGTTGCTTTCCTTCAGAATTCATTGTATATTTACAACGAGCAACTGCTTCAAATGTAGCTTTTCTTTTAGCAAAAGTAACTATTCAGTGGTAGTAAGTATGGTCCGATTCGGTCTTTTTTCTTTGTAGGGTTTTCTTGAAAATTATCTAAAATAGAGCCATATTCTCTTGCATATTCAGACATTTTTCGTACCTTTATACCTATGAAAGAGCAAGTTACGGATATATCAGAAGTACTGCAAAATATGGCAGAAGAATTTCGATTGATGCGAGAGATCATCAATCGGCAATATGCTGAGATTGCAAAATTGAACCGTAACATAGAATCCTTGAATCAGCAACTTCGTAAGAAAAACGAAGAAAACACCGAATTGAAAGATAGCTTGTCCAAATATGAGAATCTCGATAAGAACTCTAGTAACAGTAGCACCCCTCCAAGTAAGGAACGCATGAGTGACGAGATTATCAGAAGAACGAAAACTCTTCGCAAGTCAACTGGAAAGAAACCTGGTAGGCAGGTCATAAAGGATGTAAACTTTCTTGTATTGACACTCCAGATGAATTTGTTGATGACATTCCAATTTACTGCACTAATTGTAGCGTATCTTTGGTTGATGCCGAGCATATACTCGATTATGTGACCCAAGTGGTTTCCATTCCTGAGCTAAAACCTGTCGTTAAAGAAATACGCCATTACGTTATGGTATGCAAGAATTGCGAAGAACGTATTCGCACAACTCCAAGACGTCGGTCAAATGATGTGGTATATGATGCAAGTGTAAAGTCGCTTGGTCGGTTGACAAAAATAAAAGAGGAAGATAACTAACCGATTGAATATCAGTGTGTTAAACTTCCTCTTTCGTGCGCCTGATAGGACTCGAACCTACACGTCTCGCGACACCAGATCCTAAGTCTGGCGCGTCTACCAATTTCGCCACAAGCGCAGTGGTTGATTTGTTCTTTGTTGAAATTGTAAATGATAACTATTTGCATTACAAATTCAGTGCAAAGGTAATGCTTTTAGGTTACATGGCAAAATATTTTGTGGCTTTCTTTATGTTTTGTTGAAAGAACACCCCTTAGATAAATGCGAAAGCTAAGTTGTTACGTGAAAAATAAGATGAAGTTAAAGCAAAATTTTGCTATGAAATGTGAGCGTTTATGGCCCTTTGGTGTTGAAAATGTTGTGTTTACGTTAAGTATTATGGCGACTGAAAGGGGAAAAACGCATTTTTTTTATACTCAACATTAAAAAAATAAAGAAATGTTTGTGCCTTCGCGTTACATGCCCTATATTTGCAAAGTATTATGAACGCTCACAATGCCTTTGTTTAGGGCACTTTAGCCTTTTGGACACATTCATGGCAGAGCGCATAGTGCATTTTTAAATGACAAATATTTTTAATTATACTACACAATATGAACAAGACAGACCTCCTAAATGCCATTGCAGCTGAAGGCTTGAGCAAGGCAGACTCAAAAAAAGCGCTCGACGCTGTATTAAACGCTATTTCAGGTGCTTTGAAGGAAGGTGATAAGGTTGCCATTCTTGGTTTTGGTACTTTCTCGCTCAATGAACGTCCAGCTCGTGAGGGCATCAATCCTTCAACTAAGCAGAAAATTCAAATTGCTGCAAAAAAGGTGATTAAGTTTAAGGCTGGTGCTGAACTTGCTGCCAGTGTTAACGCATAAGCATCAGTTTGAACTATTTATACGCTTAAAAGGCTCAGAGATTTTAGGTTGTTGCTTAAAATCTCTGAGCCTTTTTGGGGTTCACTCATTTTAGGGTAAAAAAGAACTTGGGAGAACAGAAAATTATGTAGCGAAGATATGTGAGAACTTTTAGTAGCTCAAATCTCTATTCGTCACGCCAAAAGGCAGGGGTGAGCGGGAGTAAAAGCGAAAACACTTCAAGGCGTCCTGCTAACATAAGGAAGGAGTTAATCCATAGAGTAGTGTCGTTGAGTACATTCCAGGAACCTAATGGTCCTACCAAGTGACCTATGCTCGGACCAACGTTGCTGAATGATGATATGGCAAGGCCAAAGGAGTCAAGCAATGAAAGTCCCATGGCTACCATAGCAAAAGTGGCTAACATGATAAGAATAAAGTAAACCACAAAGAACACAAACACCGTGCGAGCTGTTTGTGAAGTGATAAGGGTGTTGTTGATGCGCACGGGTAAAACCGCATGTGGGTGCAGCATCTTTTTAAATTCAGCCTTGGTGAGTCGCCACACCATGAGTACACGCACACACTTGAGTCCGCCACTAGTAGATCCCGCACATGCACCAATGATGCTAATAAATGATAGTATGAGCCAAATGGTGGGGTGCCATTTCATAAAGTCCTCATCGCTAAAGCCTGTTGTGCTTTGTAGTGAAGCAGTGTTGAAAAAAGCACTACGTAGGGCTGTAGCGAAGTCAATCCCATCGGCATACATTAATATACCCGTAATGCTAAGGGCTACTGCAATGAAAATGGCGAGGAAGCAACGTAGCTCATCATCGTGTAGCACGTCGCGCACTCGGCGTTTGATGAAGAAAAGGTAAAGAAGTGTACAGTTGATGCTGGCTAAAAACATAAATAGTGTAGCAATCCACTGTAGGCGTGTGGAGTGAAACCATGCAATGCTGTCGGTGTGTGTTGAAAAGCCTCCAGTGCCAATGGTCGAGAGTCCGTGGCAAATGGCATCAAAAAGTCCCATGCCTCCCAAAAAGTAAGCCCCCATGCAAGTGATGGTGAGCAATAAGTAAAGGCTCCAAAGCCACCGAGCAGTAGTACTAATTCGAGGGTGTAGTTTGTCTATTTTCAGTCCAGTGGCTTCGGCTGAAAATAGTTTTAGTTCTCCGCCCCCCATGTTAGGCAAAATGGCAATGGTGAAGAAAACAATACCCATACCACCTATCCAGTGTGTCATGCTTCGCCACAATAGTATAGATCGTGGCAGAGCGTCAACATCAGTAAATGCTGTGGCTCCAGTAGTGGTAAAGCCCGACATGGTTTCGAAAAAAGCAGCAGCTACGCGTGGTTGATAGTTGCCTACTAAGAAGGGTAGCATACCGATGATTGAAAAAACAATCCATGTGAGCGATACAATGAGGAAACCATCACGTCGCCCCATGCGGTTTTCAGCATGTCGACCGAAGAAACGTAACAAAGTGCCAATGGTTAAAGCAATGAGTGCGGGTAGTGCAAAGGTGAGGTGATGTGTTTCGTGAAACCAATAGCCCATGCCAAAGCAAACGCCTAACATGAGAGCCTCAAGTTGCAACAAGGTGCCGAGCACTTTATATATTAAAGGTAAATTGAGCATTGTCAGTAACTTTTAAAACGAGTACAAAGTTAGCTAATATTTTTGTAAGTGATGTGAAAGAGGAATGAAAGGAAGGTATATGGAACAAAAAAAGCTATCCAACGCTTTTGCATTGAATAGCTTACTATTTTTTTTGAGCCTCTTGTCGGATTCGAACCAACGACCCCGAGATTACAAATCACGTGCTCTGGCCAACTGAGCTAAAGAGGCAAACCTTTGTAGGTTGCTTGCGGAAGTATTTCTTTCCGTTTTGCGAGTGCAAAGGTAGACATTATTTTTTACATACCAAACTTTTAGGCTGTTTTTTTTGATTTTATTTTAAAAAAGTGCTTTTAAGAGTATAGCAAAGCGCTTTATAGCTGTGCAAAGGTGGGTTGACTCTCGTTGCCATAGGCATCAACTGCAGTAACAGCATAACGGCTATGGCGTAGGGCTGGAAGCACAATCGTTTGTTCAAAATGTGTGCAATCTGTGCGTATGGCTAACAATTGGTCACCATATGTGGAGTCAAGTCGATATACATTATAATGTATGGGCGTGTTATCGGAAACTGGAGTCCAGCTGAGTTGCAAATGCCATTTATTGATTTGCAATGACACGTGCGAGGGAGCTACAGGTGGAATGCTATCTTGCCATGTCATGGGAATGGGTAGAGCAGGTTGAGCGTAAAATTGAGTTTGTAGCCAAGTGTATAAGCCCTTTTCGTTGTTCAGCAAAAAGCGGGTGCGAAAGAAAGCCTGACCAGCTAATCCCTCATTGCGTGCCACGTTCATTTGACGTTGAATAACAAGTAAAGGCCAATTTTTAAGTTGTGGGTTTAAAAAGTAAATGCCTAAGCCCGGAACTATTGGGTGGTCAGATTCATTTTCGTGCCAGTCAGCCAGAAAAGGGTAGTAGTGGTCGCCATCAAAATACATCATCGGAAAGAGCATATCCATCCACCCCATGCGTAACCATCGCTGTGCATCTTGCGACACAGCGTCTCGTGCGTTCCATCCGCGTGAAGAATAGCGACTGAGGTCAGCGTATTTCCCCACGGGTGAGCAACTTAACTTTATCCATGGTTTAACAGTTTTGACTGCTTGTTGAATGGTTTGTACACAGCGGTCAATGTTAGCTGTTCGCCAAGCAGTTTTACTTAGTCCCTTGCCATAGGTGCGATAGGTCTTGTCGTCATTAAAGGGTATGCCAGCTTCGGGGTAACGAATATAGTCAAGGTGAATGCCATCGATGTTGTAATTTTCGGCAATTTCTTTGCAAATGCGTGCCAAATAAGTAGCTGTGCCAGGCACCCCAGGGTCCATCATCCACTGGTCGCCACAGCGTTGACAAAGTTCGGGATGTTGTGCGGGCAGTGCTTTTTTGCCCAATTGCTTAGCCACGGCTACTTTGCAAATAGGGAAGGCTACCACCCATGCATGGCATTCCATACCACGTTTGTGACATTCGTCAATGGCCAATTTTAGAGGGTCGTAAGTAGGTCGTTTTCCTACTTGTCCTGTAAACACACCATCCCAAGGTTCTATGGCTGAGGCATAAGCCGTGGTAGAGCGAATGCGTGTTTGGAATAAGATGGTGTTGATACCCGCCTTTTTGAGTTGGTCAAGTTGTTGGCAAAGGTCAGCTTGTTGTTGCTTCACTTGTTCGGGAGTGTGTGCAGCTTTTTGAGGCCAATCGAGTCCCATAAGGGTAGTAAGCCATGCTGCCCGCACTTCATACCTAATGTGTGCTGAGGCTGGTGAGTGTTGTGGATAGGCTTGCGCGTATAGCGTAAAACAATAAACAAGTATGAGTAAAAGCAGTTTGCGCATGAGAAAGTGTAAAAGTTGAAAAGTGAAATGGTGAACAGTAAACAAGAAAGATGGATGTGACTCGGAGTAAAGAGGTGAAGCAAGGAGAGTGCCCCCTCCAGAAAAAACCGTTATTTCACTCCTATCTTACTTGTTGATAAAGTAGGTGCACCATGCCTTGTGGAACCCCCATTCTTACAGCAGCGTCAAGGTCATTGCGTGCCGCTTTCTTTTCACCCAATCGAATGAGCATTTTTGCACGTTCAATGTAGTAGCTGCTTTCATTAGGTTGCCATTTTATGAGCGTGTCATAGTCAGCACGTGCCATAGCCGTAAGGTTGAGTTCAGCCTCCACTGCTGCGCGTGTGCTAATAGCGTCAATGTGGTGGGGGTGTGCTTCAACAATCAAGTTAAGTCGGTTGAGAGCCTCTTTAGGTCGTCCCATTTGTTGCAAGGTGAGTGCATCAAGAATTTGTGCATTCACGTTTTGTGGGTTATCTCCCATTATTGTTTGCAAGTCGGCATGAGCATCGGGGTAAAGTCGCAGTTGATAGCGAGCTGCGGCTCTAACAAAGCGAGCACGTTCGGCTATATCGGCAGTCATGCCATCAAGGTGTTGTTTCTCGAGCAATTGTTGTGCATCGTCAATAGCCTCGTTAGTGCGTCCTAATTGCAAATAAGCTTCAGCGCGAGCTAATCGTGCGTCAAAGTAGTTGGGGTAGGTCTTAATAATGTCAGTAAGTTTTTTTATGGCCTCTACATTATTGCCACGTGCCATGTCGACAAGTCCTAAGTTGTAGCGTATGATATGATTGCCAGGTGCGGTAGGACGTAGTTTCAGCGCTTCGTTAAATAATCGTTCGGCTTGTGCCAAAGAGTCCGTATGCAGCGCGTTAAAAGCACGGCGCAAGTTGTCGACATAAAGCAGGGAGTCGTCGCGCAGTCGCTCGGCTATTTTCATGTCATTTTTATAGTCTTCTATGTTTTTGGCTCTTACTCCAACTTTACCTCGTTCAAGCGGAATAATGGTTTGCGCTTGTAGCGTGAGCATGGTGGTAAGTCCACAAAATAAAAGCGTAAGTATGCAAAATCTTTTCATGCGACAAAGGTAGTAACTTCGTTGAAAAGTTGAGGATTGCTGAGTTTAAAAGTTGAGAAGTTTTAGAGTTGAGGTAAAGAAATTTACGAACATCCTTATCCTGCTCAGTCTATAAACAATAAAGAAAACAAAGCTGGCTCCATAAAATAAGGGAACCAGCTTTGTGAGTAAAAAGTGTTATGTTGTAAACTACATAAAAGAAGTTGTCAACTTATAGTTTTTTTTCGGCAACAATAGCGTCAATAACGGCCACAGCAGTAATGTTGACAATGTCGTTAACCGAACTTTCAAAGTCAGTGAAGTGAATAGGTTTGTTCAAGCCCATTTGTATAGGGCCAACCACCTCATCATCGTCAGCCAAAGCCTTTACCATTTTATACGACGAATTAGCTGATGACAGATTGGGGAAGATGAGCGTGTTAACATCCTGTCCCTTTAGTGTGTTAAAAGGATATTTCTCGTCACGCAACTCCTTGTCCATGGCAAAGTTCAATTGCATTTCGCCATCCAGCGCCAAGTCAGGTTGTTCAGCATGCAAGCGGCTCACCACATGCTGCACGGTGAGAGCGCTACCATCGTTGTCAGTGCCAAAGTTAGAGTAAGAAAGCATAGCCATTGTAGGCACACGGTTAAAGAAGCGAACCGTTGAGGCTGAAAGGCGTGCAATGTCATAAAGAGTATCCTCATCGGGGTGGCGATTCACCAAAGTGTCGGCAACAAAGAGAATACCCTTTTTAGTATTCACCAAGTGCATAGTGCCAAAGTGGTTATATCCCTCACGAATGCCAATCACCTCACGTGCCACCTTAAAGGTGTTAGAGTATTTAGTGTAAAGTCCAGTGATGAAAGCATCCGCTTCGCCCGTTTCAACCATCATCATGCCAAAGTAGTTACGCTCATACATTTTGTCTTCGGCTTCTTGTGGCGTGTATCCCTTACGCTCCATCTTTTTAGCAAATAGTTGAGCATAACGATGGCGACGTTCGTTTTGCGTGTCATTGCGCAGATTCAAGATTTCAATGCCGTCGAGGTTCAGTTTCAACTCATCAGCCAATGCATGAATATGAACATCGTTGCCTAATAGCACAGGGAAGCAAATGCCCTCCTCCTTTGCCTTAACAGCAGCCTGCAACATGGTGGGGTGTGTACCCTCGGCAAATACCACACGTTTGGGGTTAGAGCGAGCTGTGTCATAAAGGTTTTGTGTGAATTTGCTCTCTTGTCCCATCAGTTCGCGAAGGTGCTGACGATAAGCTTTCCAGTCCTTAATAGGTGTGCGTGCCACCCCACTATCCATGGCAGCTTTAGCCACCGCCATGCTCACCTCAGTGATGAGGCGAGGATCGACAGGTTTAGGTATGAAGTAGTCAGGGCCGAAGGTGAAATTGCGCACATGGTAGGCACGATTCACGATGTCGGGCACAGGGCGACGCGCTAAGTCGGCAATAGCACGAGCCGCAGCCATTTTCATTTCCTCATTAATAGCACTGGCAGCAGTGTCGAGTGCACCACGGAAAATGTAGGGGAAACCAATAACATTGTTAATTTGGTTGGGGTAGTCAGTACGTCCAGTACTCATCAGCACGTCAGGACGTGCGGCAGTAGCATCCTCATATGAAATTTCAGGCACAGGGTTAGCCAATGCAAAGATAATAGGATTTTGTGCCATAGAGCGCACCATGTCTTGCGTTAGCACATTACCCTTTGATAAGCCTACAAACACATCGGCTCCATTCACCGCCTCGGCCAGCGTGTGAACATCAGTGCGCGACGTAGCAAACTCACGCTTTTGAGCATTCAAGTTGTCGCGGTCGGCAGTGATAACGCCCTTCGAGTCGAGCATCACCACATTCTCTTTGCGTGCGCCAAAGGCACAATAAAGGCGAGTGCATGAAATAGCAGCAGCACCTGCGCCATTCACAACAATCTTAGCATCTTCAATTTTTTTGCCAGCCACCATCAATGCATTAATGAGTCCTGCAGCTGAAATAATAGCTGTGCCATGTTGGTCATCGTGCATAACCGGAATGTCGAGTTCAGCTTTTAAGCGTTGCTCAATTTCAAAACACTCAGGTGCCTTGATGTCCTCCAAGTTTATACCGCCAAAGGTTGGTGCAATGGCCTTAACAGCAGCAATAAATTTTTCAGGATCTTTTTCGTTCACCTCAATATCAAAGGCATCGACACCAGCATAAATTTTGAACAAAAGGCTCTTACCCTCCATTACAGGTTTGCCACTCATAGCACCTATGTCGCCCAATCCGAGTACAGCCGTACCATTTGAAATAACAGCTACCAAGTTACCCTTGTTCGTGTAGCGGTAAGCATCGTGCGGATTCTTTTGTATTTCAAGACAAGGTTCAGCCACACCAGGTGAATAAGCCAGTGAAAGGTCAGTTTGAGTACGATAAGGTTTCGTTGGCACAATTTCAATTTTGCCAGGCTTGCCCATTTCGTGATAATGTAGGGCTGCCTCCTTGGTTATCTTTACCATATAATATATTGTTGGGTGGTTAAGTTATTATTACTATTCGATAGCAAATTTACAATTTTAGTTTAAGCTTGTATGTGGTTTAATATATATTTTTGACGATATGGCATTTTTTTGTTGTGTTTATTCGTAATAGTTGCATATATGAACAAATCGTGTGCATTATATGAAGCACAATAAAAGGCCAAACATAACGTTAAGTATATTACAAAGTGCTGTATATATAAGGTGTGTCAATACATGTAAGTAACGCGTTGGCGGAATTAGTAAACAAGTTGACAAGTTAACGGGTTAACAGGTAAGTTTGCCAAG
>URDV01000038.1 GCA_900546605.1 uncultured Prevotella sp. | reverse complement strand
CGCTTGCCCTGGGCTATGTGCTCCATTGGGCCTTCAGCCCGTCCTTGCTAAATCCGCCCCCCCCAGGGTGTCGCTTCGCTTGCCTTGGGCTATGTGCTCCATTGGGCCTTTATTGACATCATCGGCTGCGGCTCAGCAATTCAAGCAAGCTTGATTGCATTCGCCTTGCACGATGATTCAGCCCGTCCTTGCTAAATTTGAAACTTCAGACTTCTATTTGTAACAAACATATGTTTCGCACTTTGCACATATTGTTGACTTGGCTGCTTGCTCTCATAATGGGGGCAAGCTTTGTGGCGTGCAGTAGTGACCCTGAGCCTAACGGACCAGTGGTGGTGAACAATGTAAACTTTAAAGTGGAGATACACACCAATGGCTATGGCGTACAAACACGTGCTAATGGCCCATCGGCCGACGATGGCACATTGGCCGATGACACGCACGAACACGAAGTGAGCAATGCCACCCTATTGCTATTCCAAGCAAAACATGGCGTGAATGATGATGCCTCAACACCCATATTATATAATGTGTATGTACCCAACTTCACCCTTCATGGCGGCAACACCTACACATCGGGTATAGTCAACACCCACTTGTCAATACCCGCAGGCAACTATCACGTAGTGGTGGTGTGCAACATGGGACGAGTGCAAGTGGCCACATTGGGCGACTTGCAGCAACTCACCACCTCAATTATAGCCTATGGCAACTTGCAACAGCCCCATAAGTGTAGGGCGTTTGCCATGTCATCAGCATCAGACCTCACCATTGACATTGATGGCACAACCAACATGCCCAGTGAACCTAATGGCTCATTAGTTAGCTTTGCTGCCCATGTGCAACGTCTGGCAGCCCGCATTGACTTCTCAGTAGGTAGCCAGGCTCAGTGGGGCAACTACACATTGTCGACCACCGATGGCAACAAAACCATTCAGGGTTATCGTTATGCTATAGGAAAGGCTCCTATCATTGACTACTTTTACTTGACGGGTGTAACGCCCATCAACCTTAACACCAGTGGCGAATATGTGCTAAAGCGCGTTACCGAGGACAAAACCTTTAACACCACCCTATATTTAGGTACAGAGCAATTAGGCACCGATGGCAATTCGACCAACTATGTGATAGACCCCAACACACAGTGCAAGGGAACACTGACAGGCACCAAAACGTTGCGTTATGACAATGGCTATGCCAACATGGTGGCTAACTTTGATGCTTGTAATCAAGGCACTAACCAAGTGACCCAATTACAGACAGGTGCTACCGACTGCTATACCGATGCCACAGACCACTTGGTGTATAAAAAACTAACATATGCCCAAGAAAACACCATAGTGGTAGGTGCCGACAAAGAAAAATATGTTACAGGACTCCTCTTTACGGGGTATTACCACAAGGCAGGCGAACCACATGCGGTGCGCAAAACGTATGTTTACTACATACGTCACAACGACCCCAATAACTCCAACTCTGATGCCTTAGCCATGAAGTATGGTGTGGTGCGCAACCACGTGTACCAAGTACGCATTAAGGGAGTTAACTCATTAGGCTTGATAATGTTACAGGTGCGCGACTGGATTCCATTAGTAGCACCCGAAATAGACATATAACACGTAGCACACACAATAGCAACAACGTTTATGAAACATATATTCTATATCCTCCTTCTCCCTCTATTGTTAGTAGGTTGCTCGGCCGATGTGGGGGGCAACGACATAAAGCGTGGATACTCTACCTTGCAATTGGTGCTGCAACAAACCGACCCTGTGGCCACACAATCAACCCGTTCAGCACGAACATCCTACAATGAAGATGGCGACAACATATACAATGCCTATGTGGTGATGTATAACAAGGACGACAAAAAGGTGGAACGCATCATCAATGTGCCTACCGATGCGGGCGAAACAGAGTATAAGAGCAAACATGTATGTACCATAACCACCGAAAATGGTACTTACCTATTTTACAGTTTGGCCAACTTGCCCTTTGTTACCACCCCTGCCACCCCCAATGCAGACACACATGAGGTAACGCAACTTACCACTCAAGGACTGACATTTGAAGTAGGTAGCCCATTGCCCACAGGCATAGACCAAACCACCTATCCGTGTAGCTTTGCCAATGATTATACCATACCCACCACGGGTATACCCATGACCAACAAAGAGCAATTTGAGGTAGACCGCGACCGCACCATCACACTCAGCCTTTATCGCTTGTTGGCCAAGATGCAGTTTACCTTTAAAAACAAGTCGGCATCCATCTTTCGCATACGTGCATTAAAGGTAGGAAGTCTCACACTCAACGATGATGCAACCCATGGTTCGCACACCTCTATGTTACGTTTCTTTCCGCCCAAGAGTAATGACGGACTGATTGCAACCGACTTTACGGATTTGCCACACAAGGTAGGAACAGTGGCTGTGTATAATCCATCCAGCGCTGTAACCTTGCAGCCAGGGACTGAAGAGACAAATGCTTTTTTGAATCGTTACATCAATGAGAGTGTGGCTGAAACGGTAGGCCAGTCTTTTCCACTACAAATAGTGATGGAGCGATCAAACGACCATGGTGCCACCTTTAACGAAGACACGCGCAATGGCTTGATACAACTTACCAACATACCGCGCAACAACGTAGCCCTTGTCACTGTTAATTTAACAGACTATGTGATGAAGCTACGTGCCAGTGCCTATGCACCCATAGGCGGTTATCCACCCTATGTGCTAAAGCAGGACGATGACTTTTATGCCACCTTTACGGGTGGGGGTGACTTTGCTCTTGTGCCTACGCTTTATGAATATGCTGACCGCGAACATCCTGAAAAATGGATAGACCTAAACGACAAAAACAAGGTGCAAGGCTATAGCCTCAGCGTAATAGACCCTGCCAGCATATTCAGCAAGCAACCCGCCTTTGACAACACAACGACCGAAATAATAGGCACGATTGCATCAGGACGCACAGGCACAGCTACGCTGCGTTTAACTGTGCAGCTCATAACAGGGCCACATTCGGTGCAAAACTACACGCGCACTATTTACGTGGTGAGTCAGTAAAGGCACAGCCCTGCTGAGAGCAGCAAGTGAATATAATAAAAAGCAAATGTGTTTTGTGCCATTTGCATTACAGCGCACACACGTGCGCGTACTATTTATATATAGGTGTTATTGACATGAAAAAGTCATTTTTATCCATCCTCGTTCTATTATTATTCGTGGTGTTGCCCGTGTGGGCCGATGACACACCCACTTATCAATACATCCAATTCTCGGGCAACGGGCGCACCGTCTTGCTCGACACTGATGGGGCACTCTCGGTAGTAAACGCTACCGAGAATGCCCCTTCTGGCTCTGGCTATCAGTGTACACTCGATGCCTCCACCACCGCCACAGGCACAGTGTTGCTCAAGAGCGAGGCAGGGCATTACGTAAGCTATGATGCCACAGCTCACACCTTTGGCACTACCAGTGACGCCTCGGCAGCTACCACCTTTACGCAGTCAGCTAACACCTACTACAATAAAACCGCAGGTGGCTTTGTGAGTCCATACGAGCGTATGCGCTTTATCGAGACGAATGCTCAAGTGTTCACCACGCCTCACGTGGTGCAATTCAGCGCAAACGGCAGTACAGTCCTTTATGATGAAGCCAACGGCCAAGTAAGTATAAAAGCCACCACTAATGTTACGAATGAAGCAAACAACTTCACTTGGACATTTGAACCCATCACGGGGAAAACGGGGGCTTATGCCCTCAAGAGTGGATGGGGCAATTACTTAAAATACGCTGATAATACTTTTAGCACCACGACCCAATTGAGCGAAGCTTTGGCAGTGTTCCCTAATGCGTGTGACTACGATAGATACAACAAACGCTATACACTCACCTTGGCAGCAGATGTTAAACAAGCCTTGGGCTGCCAAAATGGGACTTTGACTCTGACTGAAGCCAATTCGCTTTATACGGTAGTGAACTTAGCGAATAGCTTGAGTGAGGTGAAGGGGGAGAAACAACCACAAATATCAGACATCAGTAACACCTATTACTATAAAATACAATTTAAGGCCAATGCTACTGGCAATAAGCAACTAACACTCACTACCAACGACTTCGATGCACCAGTAGCTGCCATCGAAGCCAGCCCTGCAGTGGCACAGCAAAACTGGATATTTAAAGCAGCCAAGCACCCTGACTGTCGTCCCGGTGACTTTTACATCATGAACCATGTGGGCGAATTTCTATGCTTTGATGGCACAAAGTTCTACATCAGAACTCAGTTTGATGTAAATAATGTAACTGCTTATCGTCTTATTCAAAGTGTCACCGACCCCACATGTTGGAGCATTGAAATGGCCCTTGTGGGTGAAAATGACCGCATGGTGGGCTTGAGTGCCTCTGATAAAAACGATTATGCTATAAAGCGTTGCGGAGCTACATCGGCCTACAATGCGCTCACCTTCAAGGCTTCACCCGCTGTGAGCGAGTACAACTATTTCCAATTCTCGGGTAGTGGTCGCACCGTACTTTACGAACATGATGGTCAACTTTCGGTGGTTGAAACCACCGAAAGCCAACTTGAGGGCGATGGCTACCAATGGACCTATGAACTGGCTACGCATAGTGGGCAGGATGTTGGTATATATGCAAAAGCTAAGACTGGGCGTTACCTTAGGTATGATGCTGCTACTCAGCAGTTTAGCAGTGTGACCAACCGCGAGGACGCTACCGTGCTGCTGCGTACCCAAAATACCTACTTTAGCAACACCGCAGGTGACGTGCGCTTTAATTTCTCCATTCGTGGCAACACCGACATTTACAACACCATAGGTGTGAAGAATGGCCGTTTGCAATTGGTGAAATCCAACTCGCGCTATGCCGCTTTGCGCTATGCCACCGACATTAAGGGAGCCACATTTATACCCTATGTGAGTACTGCCGACAAGCAATACTTTTACCGCATTGACATGCGTTGCAATGGCAGCGAATTATTGGTAGATAACTCCTCAGGCCAACTGCTGCAGAAAACCAATAATACCGCGTTACCCTTAAATCTTTTACGCTGGAGCCTTTATGAAGCCAATGACGATGGCGACATTTACATCAAGAGTTACGCGGGCAACTACATCTACTTAAATGGTAGTGACCAATATGTAACCAACGATGAAACGCTCAAGAAAAACAAAGGGTGTTACAAACTGTGCGATGTGGCCGACCAAAGTGATGCCGCCTATGACGAGCATTGGGTGCTTTACAGCTGTAGTGACAAAAAATATATGTTGCCCTATGATGCCAATACCAACAAGGTGGGTTATGCTACGAATTTAAATGTTATAGAGCGTGTGCGCTTTACTGATGCAGACAGCACCTATCGTTACCTGCTCTTCCCTGCCATGGGCATGAAAGCCCTCATTATGGGTTATGACGAATGGGGACAAAGAGAGCTCAAAGCGCGTATCCCCACTAGTCAAGACGATAACCCCGATGTTTACTTATGGCGTTTTAATCAGTCGCATTTGCAAAACAAGGCTGGCTATTACATTAGCTATGCTGATGGTAAATGGGGGGTTACTGACAATGAAACGGATGCCTACACCTTCGACCTCAGTTTCAACACCTATGAAAACAATAATGTAACGCGCGTCAACTTTTTAAGCACCGATGGCACACAAGCACTCAGTGTTGATGAAAGTGGTAACCTTTATTGGGGGCAACCTAACACACGTTATAGTGTGTCGCGTTGCAGCATGTACCCCGTAGCTCCTAAATTGCCCCACTTTTCGGCCGATGGTGTGAGCTATCAGCTCTATCGCTTGCAAACGTTTAATAACTCACACTACAACTACACCAAGAATGCTGACGATGCCACTATCACTTTGCAGTCCACTGCTGAGAATAATTTGCGACAACTCTGGGTATTGGTACACGATGGGGGCGATTTGGGCGATTGTTATGTGCAAAACACCTACGACCGCACTTTCCTTAAGTGTAACACAACAGCCACCAATGGTAGTGTGCTTAGCACCGTTAGTGACATAGCACAAGCCACCCATGTGCGCTTAATTGAAAACGATGCGCAAAGCAACATGTGGCAATTGCAAGTGACTGATGTCAGTGGCAAAAACAATGTGCTTCGCCATATTTATGATAACAGCACCACCACCATTACCTTAGATGCTCCTAACGATGGTCGCAACTACATTAACTTTGTGCCAGTAGACATTACTACAGAGTTTTATGACGAGGATGGAGGAGCCTATCATCAACTCACGTTGAGCGAACTCACTGACCAACCGCTGTTGGTGGGCAATGCCACCACACTGGGCATAGAAAAAGGGAACAGCGAAATCAATAACAACAATAGTTGGAAAAATGTAGGCAACAAACTCGACTTTGTGTTGCGCAATGCCAATGGCATGTACGTAACAGCCAATGCTGATGGACAAGTGAGTCTTACTACCGACAAGACGGTAGCCACCCACTTTTATTTATGGATGAATCACTCGTTGAGCAATGGCAATGTAACCTTTAGTTTTGCCCAGTTGCCTGCCGATGGTAAGATACCCACTGCGCCCAACCTGTGCTTAGGACTTGCTGATGACGGACAAACCATCCAACTCTTGCCCTTTAGCACCTATCACACTGAAGGCAAGCACACTCTCTGCTTCAGTTTTTCAGCCCCCACTAGTCCCGACCTCACCACCGATGCCGAAACGGGTAAAAACTTTTATTACTTTGTTCATTTTGACAAGATGGACAACAAATACATGAGTGATGGTCGTGACACCAACACTCATGCCATAGCTGAAGGAAAGCAGAGTGTAAACGACCAAATGTGGGCCTTTGTAGGACAGAGCAAAGAAGACTTTGTGGTGATGAGTAAGGATAAATACTACCTCTACTTCAATAGCACGAAACAGAACTTTGATGTGACGCACGATAAAACCTTAGCCGCCCACTTTAGTGCCAGCTATGTGTCAAGTGTTGACCGTTATGTGTTCACGTTAATAGGTGGTGCCAACACCGAAGGGTGCACAAACAAGTTGCTCAGCTTGAGTAGTAGCGGTTCAGACATTATCTTAGTGCAGGTAACAGACTTGGCAAATGCAGGCAATGCCTGTTACCTCAAGTTTGAACAAATAGAGCAACCTGAGGATTATACCGACTACTTTATACGTCCTAAGCGTTCATGGTTTGTTAAGCAGGTGCGCAACGCGCAAGTAAAACCCATGACAGGTTTCATACAGCGCGATGAAGAGGGGTGGACGCTTAACCCCTATACCAAGAAATGGATGCAGAAAACAAGTACCTACACCATTACCCACTACCTCAAGTGCCAGTCAACCCGCGACATATATATACCGACCTGTATGGTTGGTTCTGCCAGTACCCGTTCGCGTGCTTACCAGCGTTGGTACAATTACAAAACCGATGAGGCGGTTGATGATTCAGTGGTGTACTTAGGCATAAATAGCAGCCGCAAGTATAATAACGGACTGGTGGTGGGTGATCAACTCTATTTGAATGGCTCATATGGTGGTTTTGTCGATCACAAAGTCACCTTTCAGATGCCTGAGAATGTACCCGATGATTGGGAGTACATATTAGGCGCTGACATGACCACCTACACCGACTTTGTCGACTACTTTGGTGACAATGGCAATCCGATCTACAGTGGTGAAACGAACAGCACCATAGCCGTACCAGATGGGCAAGACCTTATAGAACCTACCATAACGGGGCGTAATTTGTTCGTTTTTCGTAACGCACGTGCCATAGCCAACGAATTGCTTAACTACCGCGAGGGTAGCGACAAGTGGTATGAAGAGAAAACCATAGCCTTTCCGCGCAAAAAGATAACCCTTAATGTGAGCACCGTCAACCTCAATATGCAAAAGAGTGACTACTGGTTCTACAAGGCAGCCAGCCCTGCCGAGGATAACTTGCAAAATGCGGTAAGCTATGGTGGAAAAATAGACATTGAAATTGACCCACAAGACACAGGCATTACCAGCGCTGGCTTCCAAAGTAATGGCTTGCCAGGTACAGAGCGTGCCATAGGCTTTAATTATCCTGGCGATAAAGATGGCTTTGGCAAGGGTGAGGCCACAGCTGAGCAATGTATACTCAAGGTGTATGGACACGCCAGCGATGGCATACGCTACCAAATAGCCAAATTCACCCTATTGTTTGAGGATGACTTTGAACCTCGCCTTTACACAGAGGTGATAGGTAAAACGCCCGATGGCCACTTCTTAACCGACCGCTCACCTGAGGCCTTGAAGCAGAATGTAGGTGAACCTGTGGCTACCATCACCTTCGACCCCGAATTGTTTGAAACCTTTGTTACCCCACCTGTGGGCACCAATACCAGTTTGTCTAACTCGGGAGCAGGCGAAGGAGCCAGTCAAACCCATAGCAAAAACTATCGCTACCCCTTCAACTACGACAACACCTCTTATTGCTTTGCACCTGTTAATAGCAACTATTATGATTGTACTTGGGGTAACTACACCATAGCCAACCAACTTGATGCGACCGAAAATCGTGGTATCTTCTACCCTATCAAGAAGTTCTACCAAGACTTTTATGGCAAATCAGCTTATGATGCCTCACAGTCGGGCTTTCTTTACATCGATGCCTCCGACCTTCCTGGTCAAGTAGTGTCTATTGACTTTGCGGGTCAGCCCTGTTCAGGTTCACGTTTGTACGTTTCGGCATGGATGAGTAGTCCTGAGCGCGACAAAGGGAGTCCTGCCAACGTAGTGTTCCACATTCAAGGCATAAAAGACGGAAAGGCCACTACTATTTACTCCTATTGCCCAGGCCCCATATTAGGCCAAGCACGCGACAAAAATGGTAAAACGTGGAACAACGACATCGACAACAAAGGTACAGGTTTGTGGCAACAAGTGTTCTTTAACTTTGTCAATAAGAGCACTGCGATATACGACACCTACCGACTCACCATTGACAATGCTTGTATTAACACCAAAGGTGGCGACATATTGATTGACGACATTGAGGTGTTTGCCCTTAAGCCTACTGTGCAGTTAGAGCGCACCACCCCTGTGTGCAGTCAACAAATCACGCTGGCCAAAATGAATGTCGACTTTGGTGCTGTGTTACAACAGTTAGGGTTGAAAGAGAACGAAACCCCTGTCGATGGTAACCCCAATATATGGTATTGCATACTTGATAAAAAACTTTACGACAAGGAACTCCTTGTTAATGCCACCGACCCTGCCCACTACACCCCCTCACACACCGATGTGTGGCGTGCCTTTACCAAGGCTTTGGTGGGCGACCCCAATGCCACAACAGGCCCTGAACGAGCCTTTAGGCATATAGAGTTTACTACCCATTATACTGACGATGCGCAGTTGCCCCCCTTCAACTACAAACAAGCCTTGCATGGCAATGATGCACAACGCTTTAAGGAGACATCGGGCACGGGTGTGCGCTACTTTATCATTAGCGACAAAATGAAGGGGGCAAGTTTGCTGCCCCGTCATGATTACTATGTGTTGTTTAAGCCTCGCTTCTCGAGTGAACCTATAACCATTTACAATGCGGTTGATGCCTTTGAGTTAGGAACGAATTGCTCCATTATGTCAACCTTCCGCAGCGAGTCGGCCATTAAGGTGGTTGAGGATGCTGCTGATGATGCAAGTATAGACAATGAGGTACAAACCTGTGCAGGCAAGAGCGTATCGCTCAGCGTAAAGCAAAATGGAGTGAACGATGATGGCTCACAGCCTCAGCGCATTACGCAATACGACTGGTGGCGCGACTACATAGGTGGTAGCTTTACACAGGTGGTCATTAATACCCAACATGGCACTTGGCGCACTCTGGCACAAGGCGAGGTGGCCGCGGCTGATGAGATGAGTTTGCGCGAAGCCTTAATGAACTTCCGCCACTTCTACCCCACTGCTACCACGGTGGCAGGTGCCACACCACAAACCGATGCAGGCTGTAGTTTGAGCCAAGTTGAAGTGGATGTGTTGCTACGGCTCACGCAAAACCAGAATGGGCAGTTAGCCCCCTTGCTGTTGTACAACAACACATGCAATGTGTATGTGCCTACTGCCACAACAGGAGGTAGCTTGCTCAATGTAACCGTAGTGCCCATTGATAACACCTCGCTCGATGGTTTAACGCAATATTGTTACGAACCCGATCAAATCAGCATTAAGGTGAGTGGTAATGCTCCGCAGCTTTATGATGGCTTGAGTGGTGACAACGATGTCTACCCCGCCTATCTGGTTAATGTGCCCGTGCGCACCAGTTTGGCAGCATTAGCCCAGGTTACTGAACCTGCTGTTGATGTACCCGCAGCTAATGTGTTGCGATTGCCCTTGCGTGGCATTCACCTTGTAACTCCTAATGCAATAGGTCTGCAACATGTTATAGCTGAGGCTGATGATGAGGCTTTTGTTTACCTGGCTGGCACCACCGATCCCAACATGCCCACCTACGTAACGCAGCGTTCTGAGGGTAGTACTGAGGACAGTACAGAAGGCGGTACTGCTGAAGAACGCAGCGCGCAGAGTTTCCGTGTAGTGGGCAAGGTGAAGCATTTAGAGGCCCTGGTAGACGATGCCGCACATGCTCATGCCGACATATACTTTACACACGACTTCACTCCGCGCGAGGGTTACACCTACACCCTGCGCATTGACTATCGCGAACGCTTTGCCACGGGCAGCACCACCACATCGTTGGCCTGTGATGGTGCCTTGTTGGTCGACTTAGTAATAGTGCCTAAGTACCAAGTTTGGACTGGGGCTGCAGGCAATACCGACTGGACCAACGATGCCAATTGGCAACGAGCCGACCGCAGTGACTTGCTCTTTGACAATGCCACCGATACTGCTTATGTGAGCAACACTACCAATGGCACGGCACAAGGCTTTGTCCCAATGTCGCACACCAGTGTACTCATTAATGGCAATGCCGCTGTGGGTGGCCCCCATCTTTATGCCACCACCAACAATGGATCTGATGGTGATGCCTTTGTTCACTTTGTGAACCATGAGGGTGATCAGCGCACGGCTACACGCGACATTGAGTATGCCTTGTTAGCTGCACAACAAGCCACATCGGGGGTAAACCTTTGCGAGCGATATACCACTTACCAAACCAAGGATGTGGTGTTGCAACCTCATGCTGAATTGTTGCACAGCGAACGCTTAGACTACCAAAAGGCTTGGATGGAGTATGCACTCAACCCTGACCGCTGGTACACCTTAGGCTCGCCTCTGCAGCAAACTTATGCTGGCGATTGGTATGCTCCTAAGGCCAATGCACAACAAGCCACACCTTACTTTGATGACATTACGTTCAAAGTGGATCAGTACAATCGCTTCAGTCCTGCTGTTTACCAACGCAGTTGGGATAGCGGTTCGGCCTTGCTTTACCAACTTGAGCCTTACTCGGCCGATGCACATCAACCTGCTAATGTGGGTACGCGCAAAGTTTATCAAGCTGCCACATGGAGCCAAGTGTACAACGATGTGCAAACACCTTACACCCAAGGTGGCTTTTCAGTGAAGGTGGCCAGTGTAGGCACTGCTACCACTTACACCTCTTCGCTCTTCCGTTTGCCTAAAGAGGATGCAGAGTTTGGCTATTACACCACAACGGGTGCTACTGATGGCAAAACCTACGCTGTTGACCGCACGCTCAATCATCGTCTGCTATCTGATAAATTGATCGAGACGGGTGATTTGACCCTTACGTTGCACAATGCCACAGCGGCCAATGCTTACTACTTGGTGAGCAATCCCTTTACTTGCGGACTAAACATGCAGCAGTTCTTTGCCCAAAATGCGCTTGTGCTGGATGGCGCAAAGTATTGGATGCTGACGGCCACAGGGCAAACGGGTGTGATGCAAAATGCCAATGATGCGCAGTGGACGGTGGTAAATGCCGATAATGCTGCTACTGCACAAGGCATTGTGGCTCCAGGTCAAGGTTTCTTTGTAAAAGCGAAACAGGCTACAGGCTCTTTGCAGTTGACCTTTACACCCGACATGATGACTTCGGCTCATGCTGTAGGCAGTGTGCTTAAGTTGCCTGCTCGCCGTGCGTTGCGTGCCAATAATGTGTTGGGCACCTTGCATGTAACAGCCGAACGCAATGGGCAACGTAGCGAGGCTATTGTGGTGAAGGATGCTGCTGCCAACAATGCTTATGCGCCTAACGAGGATATGGAGGCATTGGTTGACAACTCGCTGGCCTCGGTTCCTACGCTTTACACTTTAGCGGGTACACAAGCCAGCAGCGTTAATCGCCGCAACTCTATGTTCCGCGTTCCCTTAGGTGTGTTGAGCAACAGCGATGCTCCTACGCGCCTTACCTTTACGGGTATGGCAGGATTTAGCGAAACCTTATCGTTGCTTGATGAGCAAACAGGTTTTGTCACTCCGCTCACACTTGGCACGGTTAATGATTCGGTAACGGTTGAGGTGCCAGGCAACACCGTAGGTCGTTACTACATTCTGTCGTCAGAACAACCCACGGCCGATGATTTGCAACAACTCACGCGTCCCATTATTCAGGTTGATGGACAACGTGTTGTCATTACTTCATCTGCAGCACATGTACTTACCCACGTGCAAGTGGTTGATGCTGCAGGTCGCACGCTTTACATGATGACGCCTTACATGGCTACTCTCTCGTTGAAGTTGCCCACAGGTGCTTATGTCATCGAGGCACAAACCACCGAGGGTAAAACCATTAGTAAGGTAACATTGTAGCACCACACACTTCATGTACATATAACTCCCACCTTCGTAGCGTTAGTAATGACGTAGCGAAGGCGGGAGTTTTTTTGAACCGCAATTATATTCGGTTAACGGGTTAACAAGTTAACGGGTTAACAGGTAAGTTTGCCAAGCTTTTTAAGTTTCTTGTCATTCTG
>URDV01000037.1 GCA_900546605.1 uncultured Prevotella sp. | reverse complement strand
CTTACCTGTTAACCCGTTAACTTGTCAACTTGTTTACTAATTCCGCCAACGCGTAAAAAAAACAATCTTTTAACCAAAACAACATCAAATGAAAAAGTTAATTCTATGCTTGGCCGTTATGTTAGGTGGCATGGGAACGGCTTCAGCACAGTCAGACCAGGGCATTGGCTCATACAAAGCCAACGATATGGTAAGACGTGCCGACAACCTAATGGGCCAACGCTCACAAGAGGGTTATGAACAAGCACAACAGCTATTAAAGGACGCTGAAGTGCAACTGAACACCGAAATTGAAAAAGCTAAGGCTGATGGCAAAAACGAGAAGTTAGCCTTGCTCTACCTGCAGAATGCAACTTTGCAGAACAAACTGATGACACCTATCATCAACAATGCCTCAAATGGTCTGCCATTTGACACTTTGGCCTTTTGCAAGTATGTTGACAACATTGTCAACTCATTTAACCAAGCTGCCACTTACAACACCATGCCTAATGCTAAGGGCAAGGTAAAGGAGAATGCTATTGTCAGCTTGCGCACTAAGTTGGGCATCACGTCTATGCTCTCTTACTACTACAATTGTGGCGCCTTTATGGATGCTATGGGTAAGAAGCAAGAAAGTGTAAACTTCTTCCAAAAGTACGTTGACCTGCCTGCTAACACACCTGTGTTTACCAAGGCAGAGGCTGACTCTATTTACAAAGCTCAAGCTAAAATTTATAGCACAGCACGCTTTAACTTGGCTCTGCAAAACTTCTACCTCAAAAATTGGGATAAGGCTATTGAATGCTGCGATGCTGCTCTCAAAGACACCATTGGCACACACGACCTTTACTTGATAAAGATCAATGCTTATGGTGAAAAGAAGGACTCTGTTAACTGGCAAAAGGCTATTATTGAAGCTTACAACAGAACGGGTAAGGAAAGCTTCATGCAGAACCTTATTTACTACTACGTTCAAAGCAACAAGGTGGCTGAAGCTACTGAAATGGCTAACAAGTTAGTTACTGACGACCCCAATAGCAAATTGGCTTGGTTCATGAAGGGTGCTATTGAACTGAATGTGAAGAAGGACTACAAGTCGGCTATTGAAAGCTGTGACAAGGCACTGGCCATTGACCCTAACTATAAGGATGCTCTCTTTAACAAGGGTACGGCCTACATCAACGACATCTATGACCAAACACATGGTGGCAAAAAGTTCCAATATATCGGTACAAATCGCCGCATTACGGGTAAAGCCTCGGATGGTTCATACAAAAAGAACAAGGCCATCTACGACAAAGAGGTAGCTTACGTAAAGGGCTACTACGAAAATGCATTAAAGTGCATGGAACGTGTACGCGAATTGGCTCCCGAGGATGCTAAGCGTTGGGCTCCATCATTACAGATGGTGTATAGCGCACTCGGCCAAAAAGACAAGGCCAAAGAAATGGATGAACTGCTTGACGCTGCCAACCATAGCGGCAAATAAGCTATACACATAAAAGGGTTACTCAAGTTTTAGATGGGAGTCGGAAAAAATGGGGGCAAGCTACATTACTTGTTGCTATGACAAGGGCTGTTGCCCATGGTTCTCTCGGCTTTTTCTGAAACTTCAGTAACCCTATTGCTTCACAAAAATAGGGCGTTCTGTTAATTATGATGTGACGCTTTCAATAGCATACAAATTGCACATCAGAATAATTCATTCTTTTTTCAGAATTTACAGTACGCCTCATTTATTGTTATACTCTCACTAAGCCTACTGGCTACTCGCTACACCTCAACCTATCAACTGACATTTTTTAAGTACGACATTACCTACTTAGGAATTGACTAAACTGACTATATAATGAAATCGCTTCTTTTATCATTTCTGCTTTTATGTGTGCTGCCTTGTTCGGCACAAAAGGCTTTTAAACCCGTTACTACGGCTTTAAAGGCTAAGAATTATAAGGAGGCTATTCAGCAAATTAACAAACTGCGCGCTGACTCAACCTACTGCAATAATGCTAAATTATGCATTTACAGCATTGAGGCTAACAGTGGGCTTAACGATGCGCAGAACATGAAAATTTACCTAAAGCAAAGTTACGACACACTTGCTTTTTTCTCAACTACACGCGACATTATTAGCGAAGCGGTTCGGCTCGACTCAATTGAGCGAATGCTACAACTTACGGAGAATAAAAAACCTAAGCAGACACACTACGTGCGCGAACAGTTGCAAAAGTATTTTCCTAACATGAATGCAGCTGCACGCTACTTTTACAAAATAAGAAACTACAGCGAGGCTATGCGCTACTTGCGCACATGTCTTGAACTTCCACATACTACATTGGGGCAGGCTGCTCAATTGTCAACCCAAGCTGATGCCATGAATGCTGTGCGTTACATGACCAGTGCTTATAGCACCAAGCAATATGGCGAGGTGTTGCGCTACGACTCATTGGCTCTGAGCGTGACACATGTGCGTGCCGACATGATGAAAACGTTGGCATTAACAGCCAATGCCATGAAGGATTCTGCTGCCTACCACGCACGCTTGGCCGATGGCTGGAGGGAGTATCCACACGATGCTTTCTTCTTTACACGATTAGCCGACTTTTATAATCATAGTCTACAATATAAGCAAACGTTGCATTTGGCACAGCAACAGCTCTCTATTGACTCTACTTTCACATCGGCTTACATGGCACGTTGTGTGGCTTTTTACAATTTAGAGCAGTTTGATAGTTGCATAGTGAATGCAGAGCATGCTTTGGCATGTGACTCTACCTTTGCCGAAGCTCATTACTACATTGGAGCTGCTTACATTAACTTAATTGCTCGCATCAGCATGCCCGACAACTTGGGCACACGCGCCTACCGCAAGGCTTTGGCTGAGCAACAACGCCTTTACCTGTTAGCTGAACCTGAGTTGGAGACTTATCGACGCATGGCTCCACAAGCTAAGCAGCAATGGGCTCCCCTACTCTACAAGGTTTACTTGGCTCTGAACCGTGGTAAAAAGTTTGCTGAAATTGAAGCTCTTATGCAATAAATAACATTATTGGTTAACGGGGTAACAAGTTCACAGTTTAACAAGTCAGAATGCAAAGAAGCTAAAGAACTTGGTTAACTTGCCCGTTCACCCGCCAACCAGTGAACTACGCCAACACGTATAAATAATATATATGTATATTATGAACAACTTTATTACGACGCAACTCCTTTCGGATGTCGATTGGAATCAATATATTAAACAGCCCAATAACTTTAAAGCTAACACGAGTAAACTTTCGTGTGCTGCACAACTACGTCCGCTCATCATTAAAGGCATGAAGGATGAAAGTGCTGAAGTTCAGCGCATTATTAACAATACGGATGCACCTAACTTTGACAACACCATTGTGGCTTTGTCAAATAGTGGTGAATTGCTTGAACGCGCCACTACCATTATGTATAACTTGTTGAGTGCTGAAACTGACGACGAGCTTGATGAGTTGGCTAACGAAATGGCTCCCCAACTATCAGAACACAGCAACAACATTATGCTGGATGCTCAACTCTTTCAACGTGTCAAAACGGTCTACGAAAACGAACGTGAACAGCTTGAGGGGGAAGACCGCATGTTGCTGGACAAAACTTATGAGGGGTTTGAACGCTCAGGAGCGACGCTGAATGATGAGGATAAAGCTACCTTTCGCAACATTACAAGTGAGCTATCAGCTTGCACGCTTAAGTTTTCACAAAACTTGCTGAAAGAGACGAACAACTTTGAGTTGCACATTACAGACGAAGCCGACTTACAAGGCTTGCCCGATATGCATCGACAAGCTGCACAACATGAGGCTCAAACACGCGGCAAAGATGGATGGGTGTTTACGCTACATGCACCCAGCTATGGCCCGTTTATGATGTATGCTGGCAACCGCGCTCTGCGTGAAAAGATGTATCGCGCCTATAACAGCCGATGCACACACAACAATGAACTGAACAACTTTGAGGTGGTGAAGCGTATTGTTAACCTACGTCGACAGGTTGCACAGTTGTTGGGCTATAACAATTATGCTGACTATGCGCTACGCCGACGCATGGCGCAAAACGCAGATCGTGTGTATGACTTGCTAAACAGCCTTATTGATAGTTACTTGCCTAAAGCACAACATGAGGTGGCCGAAGTGGAGCAAAAGGCGCGTCAGACGGAGGGGGCTGACTTTAAATTGCAGCCTTGGGACTTTGCTTATTATAGTCAAAAACTGAAGCAAGAACTTTATGACTATGACCCTGACATGTTGCGCCCTTACTTTGAACTTTCGCAAGTGCAAAAGGGGGTTCTCGGCTTGGCAACACGCCTTTATGGAATTACGTTTAAGGAGAACAAACATATGCCGGTGTATCAAAAGGATGTGGTGGCTTATGATGTATTTGATAAGGATGGTAGTTACTTGGCGCTATTGTTAGTTGACTTCTTCCCTCGCGAGAGTAAAAAAGGCGGGGCTTGGATGACGAACTATCGTGAGGAACATTGTGATGCTCCTACTCCAACCCCTGTTACGACTCAAAATTCGCTACGCCCCGTGGTGAGCGTCACCACTAACTTTACAAAGCCTACGGCTCACACACCTGCTCTGCTCACGTTAGGCGAGGTGGAAACCTTTTTGCACGAATTTGGACATGCTCTACATGGCATATTTGCTATGACGCATTATGCTGCTTTAAGCGGAACAAATGTATTTTGGGATTTTGTTGAACTCCCTTCACAATTTATGGAGAACTATGCAACAGAACCAGAATTTTTGGCTACATTTGCCCAACACTACCAAACGGGCGAGCCTTTGCCACAAAGTTATATTGACCGCATTCGAAAGTGCCGTAATTTCCAAGCAGCTTATGCTTGTATGCGTCAGGTTTCATTCGGATTGCTTGACATGGCTTACTACACACTTTCACAACCCTTTGAACAGGATGTTAAAGTGTTTGAGGACGAAGCTTGGAAACGTGTACAGTTGCTCCCAGCTATTGCTACTTCGTGCATGACAGTACAATTCAGCCACATCATGGCGGGGGGCTATGCTGCAGGTTACTATAGTTATAAATGGGCTGAGGTGTTGGATGCTGATGCCTTCGCTCTATTTAAGCAAAAGGGCATTTTTAACCCTGAGGTAGCTGAAAGCTTCAGAAGTAATGTGCTATCAAAAGGGGGAACCGATGACCCTATGACGCTCTACACACGCTTTCGCGGACAGGCACCCACTATTGATGCCTTGTTGCAACGTGATGGCATAACGAAATGATAATTACTCGTTGACGAAATTTTTAGTTGACGGGTTGACGGGGTAATAGGTGAGTATGCGCTGTACACTACACCTACTATGTTAAAGTGTGAATGGTAAGATAGCCAAGAACTTGGCAAACTTACCTATTGACCCGTTAAATTTGTCAACTTGTTTACAATTTCTGTCACCGCGTATATATATATTATAAAGTAAATTGTCCTTTCTCTTCTTTTATATTTCTATGACTAAAGCTGAATTACTGGACAGACGCTACTTGCGAATGGCACGCACTTGGGCTGAAAACTCTTACTGCACACGTCGACAAGTAGGTGCGCTGATTGTTAAAGATAAAATGATTATTAGTGATGGCTATAATGGCACTCCATCAGGATTCCCTAACATTTGTGAGGGTAGCAATGGTTTGACTTTGCCCTATGTGTTACATGCCGAAGCAAATGCCATTACTAAAATAGCACGTTCAGGTAACAACTCTGATGGTGCTACGCTCTATGTAACCGATGCACCTTGCATTGAATGTGCTAAACTGATTATACAAGCTGGCATCAAACGTGTGGTTTATGCCCGTAGCTATAGACTTACTGATGGTATTGACTTGTTAGCTGAAGCTGGCATCGAGGTGGAACACATCGAAGATGTTGACCAACCTAATGAACAATAAACAACATAATGATTAAACATAATAAAAATCGCTTTGTTCCCCTGTTAGTGTCAGCAGGCATGGTGGTTGGCATTTTGCTCGGTAGCTTCTTTGCCAATCACTTTTCAGGAAACCGACTGAGCATTATTAACAACTCAAGCAATAAAATTATTGACTTGTTTCACCTTATCGATGACCAATACGTTGACACCGTAAATATTCCTGAATTGGTGGAAAAAGCCATGCCACAAATATTGAAGGAGCTTGACCCCCACTCTACCTACATTTCAGCAACTAAAGTGGAAGAGTCTATGCAGGACTTAAAGGGTAGTTTCTCAGGCATTGGTGTGCAATTCACTCTTTACAAAGATACTATCCGAGTGGTAAAGGTGGTAAAAGGTGGTCCTTCAGAGAGTGTGGGCATACAAGCAGGCGACCGTATTGTGAACATTGATGGTAAGCCATATGTGGGCGACACCATTAGCAACGATGGAACAATGGCACGCCTTAAAGGGCCTAAAGGCTCTGTAGCTAAACTCGGCATTAAGCGCGCAGGACAAAAACAACTCTTGACATTTAGTATTACACGTGGCGATGTGCCTATAAAAACGGTTGACGCAGCTTATATGGCGGCACCTGGCACGGGTTACATTCGCGTTACAAGTTTTGGTGACACTACTTATGCTGAGTTTATTGCTGCTCTCACTAAGTTGCAAACACAAGGCTTTAGCAAATTGATTCTTGACTTGCGTGGCAACCCTGGCGGCTACATGGAAACGGCTGTGCAAATGGCCAACGAATTCTTAGCCAAGAACTCGCTTATTGTTTACACCGAAGGACGTAAATCTCCTCGCAAAGAATACCGCACAGACGGACGTGGTGCTTACCAAAATCTGCCTTTAGTGGTTTTGGTTGACGAAACTTCGGCCTCGGCAAGCGAAATCTTTGCAGGGGCTATTCAAGATAATGATCGTGGCACAATTATCGGACGCCGCTCATTTGGAAAGGGATTGGTACAGGTGCCTATCGAATTTCCTGATGGCTCTATGTTACGACTGACTACGGCTCGCTATTATACGCCTTCAGGCCGTTGTGTACAAAAGCCTTACAAACCTGGCGACGAAGAGGATTATGAAGCCGACCTATTGCTACGTGCTGAACATGGTGAGTACTTTTCAGCTGACAGCATTCGTACATCGGGCGAAAAATATAAAACTCGCTTAGGACGCGTTGTTTATGGAGGTGGTGGCATCGTTCCCGACATCTTTATTCCACGTGACACGTTGGGCATGACCTCATACTTTAAAGAGGCTTATTTGGGCGGACTACTCTTTCAATATGCCTACGACTTCGTAGACCTTCATCGCAATGACTTGACTCAATGTAATGACATGGCTTCGGTGGCCGCCTATGTGAAAAAAAGTAACTTGATTGAAGGCTTTGCTGCTTATGCCGAAAAAGCTGGATTGAAACGTCGCAACTTGATGATTCAACGCTCACACAAGTTGCTGACCACTTATATCACTTCAGCCATTATCAGCGATTTGCTTGATGATAGCGAAGCGGCTCAATATGCTAACCTTACGGACAAAGCGGTGTTGCGAGCTGTGGCTATATTGGCTGCTAACCAATCAATTCCCGCCATTCAAACAACGACTAAGGGTAAGTCACAAGCCTTCAATAGCCTTAACTGGGATGTGCAATGGAAACTGAGTCCTTCAGCCACTTGTGCTTTGCTCACAGGACGCAGCTTTGGCCTCCCGCTATTTTTGCCAAACACTATGCCTATTGCCCATACAAGCAATTGGCATGTGAACTATAATGAGGTTCTTGCCTTATGTTATCGAAAACTGACCTTCGTGCGCTCATAAAGCAAAGGGGACACGAGCTGACTGCTGAGCAAAGGGCTAAGCAGTCAGCCACTATACTCAACAGGTTGAGCCATCACCCCATGTTTGTTCAAGCACACACTATTTTGATGTTCTATTCTTTGCCTGATGAGGTTGACACGCATGCCTTTGTTAGGCATTGGAGTTGTTGCAAACAATTGTTGCTGCCTGTGGTGGTGGACGACGAAAGGCTTGAACTGCGCCCTTATACCTCAGCTAACGAAATAAGGACTGGGGCTTATAACATAGGCGAGCCTACTTCGTCAACCTTTCATCATCTTGAGCAAATTGACTTAATCATTGTGCCAGGAGTTGCTTTCGATGCACAAGGTCATCGCTTAGGACGTGGTAAGGGGTATTATGACCGACTACTCATCCTGCCTCAACTAAAGCACACTTATAAAATAGGCATTTGCCTGCCTCACCAGTTCATGACCAATGTGCCAACTAATGCACATGATGTAGTAATGAACGAAGTGATAGCATAACACTTTTATTATGTTTAACCACTAACCAATCTATTAAGATGACACTCGACATATTAATCTGTTCTCTTAACAAAGGCATAGTACGTGTGCAAGACGTGCTGCTGCCCCCCCAGGAAAACGTTCAATACATTGTTTCATATCAATACACCGACGAGCGTTATCTTGACCTCATTCCAAAGGCATTGGGCACACGCTCTGACGTGTCTATCTATACCTATAAAAGTAAAGGACTATCAGCTAACCGCAACTTAGCACTTGACAAGGCTACATCTGACATTATTATGTATGCCGACGATGATGCTCACTTGCTACTTAATACGCCTCAAACCGTTATAAAACACTTTGAGGAAAATAAGGATTTAGACGTAGCTTTTTTCTGTGCTACTACTTACACGAGCAAGCCCTTGAAGAACTACCCTACCGAGGACTTTGAAGTTTTGGCTATGCCCACACAATACACCATATCGGCTCTTGAAATGGCTTGTCGACGCAAAAGTGTGCAAGGGCGCATTCGCTTTGACGAACGATTTGGGTTAGGCACACAGTTCTTGACCTGCGGTGAGGAAGAAGTGTGGTTAGAAGATGCCTTACGCATGCACCTAAAAATGCATTACTATCCTGAAAAGATTGTTGAAACAAGCACAATGCTTAAGAAGTCGATGATTTATGTTGACGCTGGAGTGCAACGAAGCAATGGAGCTATCAGCTACTACAAATACGGAGAACGTGCATGGTGGCAGTGCTTCTGCTTTGCTCTGAAAAGTGCAAAAAAGGGCTATTGCCACTTTATGCCTATGATGCAACACCTAATGGAAGGCATTCGATACATGAAGCGCACAGGCAAATAACCACAAAACTATTAACTTTAGCATATATAAGGGGACGCTACCTAAAGAGGGCTGCGCCCCCTTATTTATGTAACAAAGCGCCTGTTTTCATACACATCAGATAGCAAAATTAATAGTTACATTAAAAACAATGCTAAAGTTAAGCAAAAAATGGCACGATTATTTGCACTCTCATAGTAAACACCCTACCTTTGCAAACGTAAAACAAAAACAAACACTAAACAGGTTACTAAACTTAGTATTAGTCCATCAAAATTCCTCCTGTGAAGGAGCAAGGTAAAAGATATATTTTAGGTTAACAAGAATAGGTAAAAGATTTAGGTAAGAAAGATTTGTAGAAAGGTAACTGTTAGATGGATGGCTCAAACGAGCCGGTGGGCGTGGCAAAATTGTGCCTCGCGCCACTTAAAAGATGGAAAGGGCGGAAGCCCTTTTTTTTTATCTCCCCACCTTAGGTTTCATTGCATTATATAAACCTCACCCAACAACAATTCATAACAATAGGGCTTATCACCCATTCTAATGGTGATTCTAATTATTGACTTCGATTTACCGTACCTTTCTAATCAGCGCAAGCCCCCTAACTTTGTTATCACGAATGCGTTTATTAAAAAATAAAAGCACTACCTTTGCAACATAAATCACCAATTCACTCAAAACACTCCATACATGGCTAAGAAACTAAAACGTATCTGCTTAAACCTGATACACAAAAAATATCTGTGGACAATTCTTTTCTTTATTGTAGTGGTAGGATTTGTTGACCCCAATAGCTTTTGGCATCGTTACGAAATGCACCAACAAAACGAGCAATTGCGCGATGAAATAAAAACGTATGAAGAACGTTACCAAGCCGACTCTCGCGAACTAAATGAATTGGAACACAACCCCGAAGCTGTAGAACGCGTTGCACGTGTTAACCTATACATGAAAACAGCTAACGAAGATGTATATGTAATTGAAAACGAATCAGACGACAACAATTAATGAAACAGGCTTTATTAAACATAGGAGGCATACTATTGGTTATCGGAGCTATACTCCCATTGTTCATGCCCAACATTGCCCCATACGTGTTCACCATAGGAGCACTCATGTTTGCACCTTGTCAAATGCTTGACCACTACGAAGGACGTAACCTGATTATACGTCGACTACGTAGACAACAAATAGTAGGAGCTCTTTTGCTCATTGTTACGGCCATTATGATGATGATGGCACAATGGCAAATTCATCCCTTTAGAGGGGGGGAATGGAAAATTGCTATGTGCATTGCTGTGTTTATTGAAATATACACCATCTTCCGTATTGACACCGAAATGAAAAAAGAGAAATAACGAACCTAAGCTATACGTTATAAAAAGGAGAACAAACTCTGTTGAGTGGGTTCTCCTTTTTACTTTTCATATCGCACAAACCTCTATTTTGAAAACTCTGCTTTACAACATATAAAGATTATTTGGTGCATTCAAAAATAAAGCGTAATTTGCGGCCGAAAAACGAGGAAACACTTCGTTAATGCATTACGTACAAGGCTTTTACACCTTTTTTTATATATAGGTAAATAAGCAACACTAATGCAGAAGTTTCACCTAAATCAAGTATAAAACAACCATGAAAGTCTACAATTCGCACGAGATTAAAAACATTGCGCTCCTTGGCAATGACGGCTCAGGTAAGACCACGCTCACTGAAGCCTTGCTTTTTGAAAGTGGTCAAATCAAGCGTCGTGGACGGATAACGGCAAAAAATACGGTGTCGGACTATTTTCCAGTTGAGCAGGACTATGGTTATTCCGTTTTCTCTACTGTATTCCACACTGAGTGGAAAGGTAAAAAGTTGAACATCATTGACTGCCCAGGGTCAGACGACTTTGTAGGAGCAGCCCTTACAGCTCTTAATGTAACAGACACGGCTATGTTGCTTATCAATGGGCAGTTTGGACCTGAAGTGGGCACACAGAATCACTTCCGTTACACCGAAAAGTTGCACAAACCTGTCATTTTCCTTGTTAACCAGCTTGACACGGATGGCTGTGACTATGATGTTGTAGTTGAAGACTTACAAAACATTTATGGCAACAAAGTAGTACCCGTTCAATACCCAATTAAAACTGGTGCAGACTTTAATTCACTCATTGATGTCATCTTGATGAAAAAACTCACCTGGGGGCCTGATGGTGGTGAACCTACCCTTGAGGACATTCCAGCTGACGAAAAAGACAAAGCTGAAGCTATGCACAAGGCATTGGTAGAAGCTGCTGCCGAAAACGACGAAGGACTTATGGAAAAGTTCTTCGATACCGAACACCTTACTGAAGACGAAATGCGTGAAGGCATTCGTAAGGGCATGGTTACACGCAGCATCTTCCCCGTGTTCTGCGTTTGTGCTTCAAAGAACATGGGTGTAGGCCGACTCATGGAGTTCCTTGGCAATGTTGTGCCTTTTGTAGACGAAATGCCTGCCGTACATAATACGCGCGGTGAAGAGGTTAAGCCCGACCCTGCTGGTCCTACCTCTATATACTTCTTTAAAACAGGTGTTGAACCTCACATTGGCGAGGTGCAATATTTTAAAGTGATGAGTGGCACTGTGCACGAAGGTGATGACCTAACTAATGCCGATCGTGGTTCAAAAGAACGTATGGCACAATTGTTTGTATGTTCTGGTGCAAGCCGTGAAAAGGTGGAAGAACTGCAAGCTGGCGACATTGGCTGTACGGTTAAACTAAAAGATGTACGCACCGGCAACACTTTAAATGCCAAAGACTGCGAAAATCGCTTCAACTTTATCAAGTATCCCAACCCTAAATATACGCGTGCCATTAAAGCAGCTAACGAAGCTGATACTGAAAAGATGATGGCTGCCTTGAATCGCATGCGACAAGAAGACCCAACTTGGGAGGTGGAACAAAGCAAAGAGCTACGCCAAATTCTTGTACACGGACAAGGTGAGTTCCACCTTCGTACCTTAAAATGGCGTCTGGAGAATCTTGACAAAATACCAGTTGAATTTTACGAACCACGTATACCCTATCGCGAAACCATTACAAAGGCTGCTCGTGCAGACTATCGTCATAAAAAGCAAAGCGGTGGTGCAGGCCAGTTTGGTGAGGTTCACCTTGTTATTGAACCTTATAGTGATGGCATGCCCGATCCTACTGTATACAAGTTTGGAGGCCAGGAAATTAGAGTTACGATTAAAGGCAAAGAAGAAATTCCACTTGAATGGGGTGGCAAACTTGTATTTATTAACTCTGTGGTAGGTGGTGCTATTGATGCTCGCTTTATGCCTGCCATTCTGAAAGGCATCATGAGCCGCATGGAGCAAGGACCGCTTACGGGCAGTTATGCTCGCGATGTACGCGTAGTGGTTTACGATGGCAAAATGCACCCTGTTGACTCTAACGAGCTTTCATTTATGTTGGCAGGCCGCAACGCTTTCAGCCAAGCATTTAAAGATGCTGGACCTAAAATTTTGGAACCCATTTATGATGTTGAGGTATTTGTTCCTGCCGATAAAATGGGTGATGTTATGAGCGACCTACAAGGCCGTCGTGGCCTCATAGTTGGCATGAGTAGTGAAAATGGCTATGAAAAGTTGCAAGCCAAGGTTCCCTTAAAGGAAATGTCAAACTATGCCACTTCACTCAGTTCGCTCACAGGTGGACGTGCATCATTCATCATGAAGTTTGCAAGTTATGAACTTGTGCCTGGTGACTTACAAAAGAAACTGATTGAAGAACATGAGGAAGAAATGCAAAAGCTGTAACACCCAATACACTTAGGGTTCAGCTTGCAAATGAACATACATAATCCTATGGCATACCCGTTGGCGGAATTTTAGGTTAACGGGTTAACAAGTTGACAGGTTAACAAGTAAGTATGCTTTACACCACTTATTATGTTAAAG
>URDV01000036.1 GCA_900546605.1 uncultured Prevotella sp. | reverse complement strand
AGTATGCTTTACACCACTTATTATGTTAAAGCCAGAATGACAAGAAAATTAAAAAGCTTGGCAAACTTACCTGTTAACCCGTTAACTTGTCAACTTGTTTACTAATTCTACCAACGCGTAGTTAATATGAATGGCTGCAGTATTTCGTTCATAAACATAGGTCGAAGAGGGAACGTAGCGGGCTACGTGACCGATGAAACCTATGTTTATGGGCAAAAGAGTGCGCCAAGCCATATCGACTAAATCTGAATACGATTATATAAACTATGTAGAATACCTACTTATAACATAAACCAAGGGTGAGGTTTGAAAAATAAGCAATTCAAACCTCACCCTTAGTGTTTTGAGCCAACAATACAATTACCACTCCACTTTCTCGTTCAAGATAACGCCATCTACAGCATCATCAGTCATAAAGGTAGCCCCACGATATTGCACACAAAGCATAACCAATGGAGCCGTACCATTGTTGCGAACTGAACGCTTGCCTGCAGGAGCCACTCTCACCACAGAACCTTCAGTAACAGGAAATACCTGCCCATCTACCTGGAACTCACCCTTACCACTCAAAAAGAAGTAAAGTTCCTCATGATTCTTATGCGTGTGTACAAAGCCTGTTTCTGTACCTGGGGCAAATGATTGAAACGAGAATTCACCTCCCGTAGCACCTACAGCAGCACCACCAAACACCTTGCCAGGTATTTTCACCTCAGGCGATAGTTCTAACACGTAATCACTTAATTCGGCCAATTTGCCAAAGTCAACAGCGGTAGCATTCGTAGCTTTTACAATTGTTTTTGCTTGTTTCATTGCTTTATTCTTTTGTTTTGTGTAAATGTTTTTGTGTTTGACAATGCAAAGGTACTTCGTTTCAACACCATTTGCAATAAGGCACTTTGGCGTATGATACTTACCTTTAGGTAACCATTATTGAGTTTCACCCCCATTTAAACAAGCACTTTAATTTTGTTTAACGCTACAACATAACAACCATCTTAGCATATTGCTTACTTTTGTATACCATTAATGAAAATCAACTCTTTATGAACAACATAACAACTGATATTATATATAAAGACTGCCCCATACGCAGCATATTATCACACGTTTGCAGCAAGTGGTCGCTACTCATTATTTACATCATCCACAAAAACGAGCAAATGCGATTCAACACCCTGCACAAATCCATTCCCGACATATCACAAAAGGTACTCACATCTACCCTACGCTCGCTCGAGGCCGATGGTTTGGTGCATCGTGCCATCTATGCCGAGGTGCCGCCACGTGTTGAATACTCACTTACCCACCGCGCGCACACCTTCATACCCCTGGTTGAAAGTCTCATCAATTGGGGACAAAACAACATGGCTGGCATACTGAACGACCGAAAAAGGTATGAAGCCCAAAACGCATAAAGTTAAACACAACGCGTCTACAATTTTCTCATCATAAACACCTACTTACAAAATTTTCCCCCAAAATTATGATTCAACGCCTACTTCAATTTCTTGACGCCTCGCCCGTCAATTTTCTAGCTGTTAAAAACATAGCACAAGCCCTCAGCCAAGCAGGCTACCAACAACTAAATGCCTGTGAACCCATTAAAAGCATTCAACCAGGCGACCGCTTTTATGTAACCAAAAACGATTCATCCATCTATGCCTTTCAAATAGGACATCAGCCTATAGCCGATGCGGGCTTTCACATGATTTGTGCCCATTGCGATTCGCCCACCTTCCGCATTAAGCCTCAAGCCGAAATCACGGCCGAAGGCGGAATCGTGAAACTCAACACCGAGGTGTATGGAGGACCTATCATGTCAACATGGTTTGATCGTCCGCTCACCTTGGCAGGCCGCGTTATTGTTAAGGGAGACGACATTATGCACCCACGTACATTATTGTTGCATATTAAGCGTCCCCTTTTGCAAATTTCAAATTTGGCCATACACTTTAACCGCCAAGTAAACGATGGCGTAAAGCTCAGCAAGCAAAAGGACATGATACCCCTGCTCGGCATTATTAGCAACGAACTTGAGCATAACCATTTGCTGATGCAAGTAATTGTTGACGAACTTAAACAGAGCGAACCTCAACTACAAGCAACAGACATTCTTGACTTCGACCTTTATTTGGCCGACGCTACCCCGGCTTGCACCTTTGGTGCCCACAACGAGTTCATTTCATCTGGACGCCTTGACGACCTTTCGATGTGTTATGCCGGACTGGAAGCCCTACTTGCCTCGCCAATTAGCTCAACCACCCAAGTGCTTGCCATCTTTGATAATGAAGAGACGGGGTCGCAAACCAAGCAGGGTGCAGGTAGCCCCTTTTTAGCCTCGTTGCTTAAGCGTATAGCTTGGGCGCAAAGTCATAACGAGGAAGCATTCTTTCAAGCAGTTGAGCGTGCCTTCATGGTGTCGGCCGATAATGCCCATGCATGGCACCCCAACTATACCGAAAAATATGATCCCACGAATCATGCCCTATTAGGTGGAGGTCCCGTTATTAAGTTTAATGCTGCTCAAAAGTATGCCAGCGATGCGCATTCAGCAGCCATCTTTGCCTCTATCTGCCAAAAGGCGGGTGTTCCTTGTCAACGTTTTGTTAATCATAGCGATGTGGCTGGCGGTAGCACTTTGGGTAATATACTTGCTTCATCTATTCCCCTGCAAGGTGTTGACATGGGCAATGCCATTCTTGCCATGCACAGTTGTCGTGAAACTGGCAGTTCTGCTGACCACACATATTGTGTAAAAGCCTTTACCGAGTTCTTTGCGAATACTGAGAACTAAGGTAAAGGTGAAGTTTAAGTTTTGAGGTTGAAGGTTATAAACTTTGTTTTTTAGCAAATCGAAAGATAAATGACAAACAAAGCGATTCAAAAACTTACTTTTTACCTTTATAACCTCAAAACTCTAAACTTGTTTTTGTAAACGTTCTGAATTTTAAAAAAGTCGGCCTCAGCTTCCTATCAACTTAATGACTTGTCAAGAAAGTAAGCATAGCCTTCATAGCCTTGTTGCGCACATCAGCATCGCGTATACACTCAAAAGGGAAACCCATGCTCAACGTGCGGTAATTGCGCCCTTTATAAGCAACACCAGCCCCCTGTCCGCCACCATAGGCAAAGGCCGTAAAAGCCTTAGTCGATGTAGGCATTATGGCATCAGGAGCTATGGCTGCATAATGTTGCGCATTAGGCTCACGATAAATAAGGAATTGCAAATTTAACCCATTCACATAATCGGTAGCATCAAAGCGAGCTGTGCCATCATACTTAAACTTAAGCACATTCTCAATAAAGTCACGATTAGCCTTGTCGGCATCGTTATCAGAACCTATATAACTACCACTCAACAACAAAGCGCCTCCCTGCTCTAAGTAGTCGGCCAACCTATTGCGCACATCAGTTGTAAACACAGGGTAAGGACGCAAGTTATAAGGTAAATTAGCTTGCAACCCCGCTATGTAGTCAATAGCAGCGAACCGTTTGAGCGAACGAACGGGTGATGCAAAAGCTTCACTACTCATTGACGAAAATGAATAATCACCAGCGTAAGCCACAGCCTGCCCATGACACAAGGTGTAATTGAACGTGTTACCCGCCAACTCCTTGCCCATGAGTTCGTTACCCGAATAGCCCAAGCCTGCACTTCCCTCATGTCCCATTGCGGCTCTGTTAAACACATGCTGCTTGCCACAATAGGTAGTGGTCGACATATAAGGCACACCAGGGTCTACGTCCAAGCAAAAACCTAACGAGTCAGGCGTATCAACCACGGCAGGCCCACTCACGCGCGTAAAACCATTGACCAATAACACCTCACGCGCTTGAGGGTGAGTGCTACGATAAGCCGTTAGCGTTTCGGTGGGGAAACTCTGTCCGCCAGCATTTACCGCAGCCACCCTAAAGCCATACAACTGGCCTGCCGACACAGGCAACGTGTAGCTCGTAACATTACCCAACAATAACCCATTGTCAAAATCCTCATTACCCACACGCGTATAAAGCACATACTGAGTAGGCGCAGCCGACGTCTCTAAACTATCAACTGTGGGTTGCCAACTTAATCGCACACTACTACCATCTGTTGTTAATTCGGCTGCAAAAGCATGAGGTGGCAAGGGCTGTACGGCATATTGCTTAACGCCATGCTCGTAGTTGACATAGCGAAGAATGCTTTTATAAACCGAACGAGCTAACGTAAACTTAAAGTTAGGATCATGCCCATAACGAATGTCGGCAAAGTTTTGATGCGACATAGTTTCGAGTATAGCCGATGGCACCTGTGGCATACGCGTTTCGGCATAATTACGGTCCCAATGTTCACGACGCGTCCAGTTAGCTCCATACGTGTGGTTTATGTCATCGGTCAGCGTTTGCAATAAGAGTTGGGCAAAGTCAGATGAAGCCTGGCGCGAAAGTCCTGAAGCGTAAGCGGTACGTCCTTCGGCATCCTGCGTAGTAGATATTGCGAGCGAGCCATAAATACTATTATCAGCCTTCACCCCCGCATCACTATGTATGGCCAACGACAGTTCAAAGGGCACATGTTGTCCCATAGTGTTGGGCACATAAACGCTCCCCCCGGCCAAGTAGTTAAGCATATTGCTACGCACACGCAAGTCGTCATTATAATCATTTGTGCCCTCAGTAGTGTTAACCAACGAGTCGGGCACACCCGCCCATTGCGCATAGTATCGAGCAGCCTCTAAATAACGCGGCAAGCCCGATGTGCCTGCCGTACCACGTTCCGTCTGCCCTACGCCACCCCCAAAGCGCACAGCGTCGGCTGTTACCACACCCCTGTAATCGCTTTGGTTCGTAAGCACCACCCTACCCTCTGAATTACTACCTTTATCAAATTCAAAGGTGCCTAAGTAAACCCATGTGCCACCCCCCATTTGTTGGTTCACCACAAAGTTGGTACGTCCGCCCTTATGATAAATCGTGTAATGTGCATCAGGCACAGAGTTTGCACGCGAGGCATAACTCACATACACAGCATAACGTCCTGCCATAGGCACTTGTGGCGTCCACACCGCGCTAGCAAGTTTTGTACGCCTATTTACCGTTGTAGTCATGCGATATGTGCCCTCGCTAAACGGATGAACATGGTCGTTGAGCAAAGAAGTGGACATAGCAAAGCCTACCGAGTCAGCTGACGACTGCCAACGGCCATCGGGTTGCGTTAATTCACTATAAATGCCTTGTTGGTTAGGTGCATCATTATCAACCACAGCCTCATGCGTTTGATAATCGCGCTCACGCGGACAACCCACTATTGCTCCTGCATTTTCGAGCATGGGGAACAAATAGGGATATACAAATGACTGCGTAAACATATCCTCGGTGGTGCAATAAAGGTAAGGTCTTTGCCATTGCCAACCTCCATCTTTATAGTAGCGTCCATGACTGGGCCAAATAAATAGGTGTCGACCTTGTAGGCCAGCACTCACCCTATAAGGGCGCGAGGTGTTTTCAACCCATGGTCGTCCTTGATAGTTTATTTTGCCCCAAAGGCGCGACTCATCTTGTCCACTCTGCCTGTAAATGTTAGGCACGAGGTCTTCAATGAGCATGCCCTTTTTATTATACACATACAAGCGATAAGTGTTATAGGGGGCTGGCAACTGTTGTTGCAAGTCGTTGTAAATCAGCTCTACGCTCTGGGGCGTAAAGGGCTGTGAGCAAAAGGGCTCGTTGGCATAAATACGCACCTCGTGTAATGCATCATCGGCACGCAAAGAGTCCAGTCCCATTCGGTCACGTGGTTGATAGCCTTGCACACGATAATTGTGCAAGTAGCTGCTCACAACGTCGTGTAGCTTGCCTTGCTGCGCCATGGCTGTTGTAGCCGACAACAACGTGAATATCAGGGTCGAAACGTATTTCATTTTTCTTTAATTCTCTTATTATAAGTAGGTATTAAAAAATAAAGTCGTCTAAACTTTTATGAAATTCAAGATTCGCCTTTATTTTTTCATAAAATAGGCTGCAGCTCGGCAAAGATTGAAATTATAAGAGATAAGATTTCAAGTCAAATCTTCGTCAAAAAAAGTTTAGACGACTTCATAAAATTGACACCTACTTAAACAAAACATAGCACTTTGCTGCACGCTGAAAAATGTGCAGATGTGTCGATTATCACTTTGTCCCTTGTACGTTGGGCCAAAAGATCTATCCACACATCTACACATCAGCACAGCGCAAAGCAAAGCGCTACGATTTTTATCCTTCGTATGTCTACTTCTTCAGCGAAGCAATTGTTTCCTTAAGCGTAGCAATTTTACTTTCTGCATCAGCTTGTTTTTTACGCTCCAATTCAACGACTTGAGCAGGAGCGTTGCTTACAAAGCGTTCATTTTGCAACTTTTTCTTCACTCCGTTCAAGAAACCCTCTAAGTGCTTCAACTCTGCTTCGGCCTTGGCTATTTCAGCTTCAACATCAATCAATCCACCTAAGGGCACAGCATACTCGGTGGTGCCTACCATGAACGAGCTAACGCCATCGCCCTTGGCTGCCACTACCGCTACGCCATTTACATTAGCCATTTTCATAACCAAGCAATCGTAAGCCGCTATGGGGTCTGCACCAATCACTTGCAAGTCGAGTGTTTCACGTGGCGAAATGTTCTTAGCATTACGTATGGCACGAACACCTGCCACCACGTTCTTCATTACCTCTACGTTAGCAAGCAAGGCTGCATCACCCTCAGCTGGAGCAGCTATGGTTTGCGGACTCACCATGATACTCTCGCCAGCCTTTCGGTCAGCCAAATGTTGCCAAAGTTCCTCAGTTATGAATGGCATAAACGGATGCAACAAATGGAGCAAGTGGTTAAACGACTCTAACACAGCTTGATAAGTAGTAGCATCAATGGGAGAACCATAAGCGGGCTTCACCATTTCGAGGAACCAGCTTGAGAACTCGTCCCAAAAGAGGTGGTAAACCTCCATTAAAGCTTCACTCAAGCGATATTTTGAGTAGAGGTCAGCCATTTCGGCAGCACTCTGGCGCAACTTGGCGTCGAACCACTCTACAGCCAAACGGGCTGTTTGAGGTTGTGCTATGCTATTATCAACCTGCCAACCTTGTACCAAGCGGAAGGCATTCCATATTTTATTGCAGAAGTTACGGCCTTGTTCGCAAAGCGACTCGTCAAACAAAATGTCGTTGCCTGCGGGGGCAGCTAACATCATGCCCATGCGCACGCCATCAGCACCAAAACGGTCAATCAGGTCGAGCGGATCGGGTGAGTTGCCCAACGACTTCGACATTTTACGACCCAACTTGTCGCGCACAATACCCGTAAAGTAAACGTTCTTAAACGGCATTTTGCCCGTAAACTCATAGCCAGCCATAATCATACGTGCTACCCAGAAGAAAATGATGTCAGGACCTGTTACCAAGTCACTCGTAGGATAGTAGTAGTTAAACTCTTCGTTGTTAGGGTTCATGATGCCATCAAAGAGCGATATTGGCCACAACCATGATGAAAACCATGTGTCGAGCGCATCCTCATCCTGTCGCAAGTCTGCGGCCGTGAGTTGAGCGTTACCACTCTTTTCTTGAGCCAACTTCACAGCCTCGTCTATTGTTTCGGCTACCACATAACCACCCTCGGGCAAATAGTAAGCAGGTATGCGATGTCCCCACCAAAGTTGACGCGATATGCACCAATCCTTGATATTCTCTAACCAATGGCGGTAGGTGTTTTTATACTTAGTAGGATAGAACTTTATTTCATCGTTCATTACAGGGGGCAAAGCCAAGTCAGCAAAATGCTGCATCTTCAAGAACCATTGCATCGACAACTTAGGCTCAATAGGCACACCCGTGCGCTCCGAACAACCTATTTTGTTGTCGTAGTCCTCAATTTTCTCCATCAGCCCAGCTTGCTGCAAGTCAATGGCTATTTGCTTACGCACAGCAAAACGCTCTTGCCCCACATACATGCCAGCGGCTTCTGATATGGTGGCATCATCGTTAAATATGTCAATCGTCTGCAAGTTATACTTTTCGCCCAACATATAGTCATTAACGTCGTGAGCAGGAGTCACCTTTAAGCAGCCCGTACCAAACTCTATGTCAACATATTCGTCTTCAATAACAGGAATAACACGTCCCACGAGTGGCACAATTACCTTTTTGCCCTTGAGCCAATGATTTTTAGGGTCATTAGGGTTAATGCACATGGCCACATCGCCCATTATGGTTTCGGGGCGCGTAGTAGCTACCACGGCATAGCGGCCTTTTTCATCTTTATGAATCACCTCGCCCTCTTCGCCTGTAGCACCTGAGCCATCATCTTCGCTCACATAGTACTTCATGTAGTAGAGTTTGGTGTGCTCTTCTTTATACACCACCTCCTCGTCTGAAAGGGCAGTTTTAGCCTTAGGGTCCCAATTGACCATGCGTACGCCACGATAGATAAGGCCTTTGCGATAAAGGTCAACAAACACATGAATCACGCTCTTTGAGCGTTCTTCGTCCATAGTAAAGGCTGTACGATCCCAATCACACGAAGCACCTACACGACGCAACTGCTTAAGGATAATGCCCCCATGCTCCTCGGTCCAAGCCCAAGCGTGTTTCAAAAATTCATCACGGGTTAAGTCGGTCTTCTTTATGCCCTGCTCTGCCAAGCGGTTCACCACCTTAGCCTCGGTAGCAATTGAAGCATGGTCGGTACCTGGCACCCAACAAGCATTTTTACCCTCCATACGTGCATGACGCACCAATATGTCTTGAATGGTTTCATTCAGCATGTGCCCCATGTGTAACACACCCGTCACATTAGGTGGCGGTATAACCACGGTATAGGGTTTACGTCCATCAGGCTTTGATGAGAAGAGGTGATTGTCGGTCCAATACTGGTACCATTTACTTTCCACTTCTTCGGGATTGTAAGTCTTTGCTAATTCCATTATATAATGTGTATTTTTTTAATTTTCAACATGATGTGTCAATCGCGTATGTCCTCCTATTTGCGTACATCTATCAAGTAAGTTACCTTGGCATAGATAGTACCATTATTCGAACGGCTAAACACGTCCTTCTTTGAGTTTTTATAGATGTCAGACAAACCATAGTAGTAACGTCCCTCTACCAAAAAGTGACCTACCTTTGTAGTCAGCTCTACACCAACACCTGCCGTTATGCCATAGTCAAAGCGCTTTTGTATGGGCATGTCATATTGTGCATACATGCCATTAGGCCGATCAGGGTTGCCCTCGCTATTGAGCGTGAAGGCGCTGGCCACACTTTTTTCTTTAAAGCAATAGCCCACCTGCGGCCCTGCCAGCACATAGCCCATCAAGCCCTTGGTTTCGCGTCCCCAGGCCAAACGAGCCAAAACGGGCAGCTGCAGATAATGTTGGTCACGTCGGTAGGTGTCAGTCAAAGGCTCTGAGTTAGCATTAAGCACATGCTCGCGCCAACCCAACGATGTGTAGTTCAGCTCCAACTGCAAGGCACAAAAGGCCTTAAAGTAACGTTCGCTCGTGAAGCGTGCCACCACACCCATGGTAGGCCCAACATGCCAATTCTGCTTAATAGTGGGGTCAAAACCTATTTGGTTCATGGCCACCCCACCCGTAAAGCCTATGCAAATGTTACGTCGCGGTTCACCCACCTGTGCTTGAGCCGTAGAGCTAACACTCAACGCGCCACACACACCCATGAGCATACATATGAAGTGACGTTTCATACTCCTCTTTTTATTGTGCTGATATTTTTACTATACTCATATCCTTTTTAAACCGCACTAACCACATACTACGGCTCACATAACCTCCGTTACCACCTACCGTTATAAAGCGTGGTTCTGACTGCAACTTGGGTTGAGCTGCCACAGTTCCCTCTTTGGGCGACTGTGTGTTAAAGTCGTAACCATAAGTGGCCATGCTACCTATAAAGCCACGAGCAAAGTCATAGCCCAACGGAGCCATACGCGGTTTGCAGCTTACAAAATCGGCATTAAACCATTTTTGATATTTATCATGAAAAGCCTTTGCGGCCGTGGTGTAGGGATAATAATAGTTGGGTGTTAACACATAGGTGTCGGCCTCATGCATTTGTTTACGATAGGCTCCATCGGCATAAGGCAACCACGACTCGTAGCCCAACAGCGAAATTTGCGCCGATGGCATGGCTTGCTGCAAGCTGATTGTTTTAGTCAACATTTGCTTCATAGTAGCCTCACTATCATCATCGGGCACAAGTATATATTCGCCTTGTTTTTTTCCTAACAAGGCTGCCACCACTTGTTGGTTGCCAGCTGTTGATGGCAAACTTACTATATCGTACCCTGCACTACTTAGGCGGCGTTGTAGTTCCTCGCTAAAGGTTCTTTTGCTTCCGCCTTGGCTATGCAACATTATTACGTGCGCTTGCTTTTTAAAATTGGTCATAAACAAGTCTAAGGCCAACGAGCTCTCATAGGTTGCAGGCGTGTTCAGCACGTACACCTCGGGGCGATAATCCACCTGTGGCACCTTTGACGAAAACGGCACCACCACCTTGGTTTGTTTGGCCGACACGGCCGTTACATCGGCAAAGTGGCTGGGATAGAGCGGACCGACTATTACATCAGGCGTTTGCTGCATTACTTGCAACATTTGTCCTGCAATGCTGGTGTTGGGCGCTGGCTCGTTGTAGGCCGACACCACCACATTTAGTCCCGCTTGCTTTAAATCATCAAGTCCCATTAGCATACCGCGATAAAACTCCACGCTACGTTCAAACTCCACGCCATCGCCCACCATAGGCAGCACCACGGCCACCTTTATGGTATTTAAACCCTTATAGGTGGGTTGTTTGGCATAAGTCTTTACGGGTATGCGTATAGTCATGCCCTTCTTCAGCTTGGCACCCTCACCATTTAGGGCAGGGTTGGCCGCCATCAGTTCGTCAACAGTTATGTTGTTAGCTTTGGCCAAACTATAAGGGGTATCTTTTTTCTTTACCTTATAATCTTTATAGGTTATTTTAGGTTGTTGAGGTTGCTTGCCTAACTCATTATATACCACCTTCGACACTTGAGCCACGGGTGTTTGTTCCACATGTCCCGTCGTAGTTGGAGCAACTGTTTTAGCTGCAGCCCGTGCAGCTGCTGCACGCTGTTCAGGCGTAGGAGCAGGCTCAGCACCTCCTGGCACATACGGCACAATTACCACCTGCCCTGCTTGCACATAGTCGGCTTGCACACCAGGGTTTAAGCTCAACAAGTGGTCGAGCGTTGTTCCATGGCGATGAGCTATACCCAATATAGTTTCACCTGGCTGCACAGTATATTTTACAGTCTTTTCCACCTTATTTTGGGCCATTAACGGCTGTGAGAACATAGCTCCACAGCACAATGCGCATTTTAAGACAAATGTTACTTGCTTCAGCATACTGAATAATAAATCTTTTTATTTTTCAAACACCCCTGGATTCTACCATCGGGGCATATTAAGTAGAACTGGTTGGCGAATTTCTTGGTTAACGGGGAAACAAACGAGCATGTAATTATGCTCCACTTGTTATGTTAAAGCCTAAGAGGCAAGAAGTTCAAAACTTGGCAAACTCACCCGTTAACCTATCAACCCATTAACCCGTTAACTTGCCAGTTTGTTTACTAATTCCGCCAACGCGTTAAGTAGGCATCCACCATTCAATAGTTTTTTTTATTTTGAACACCCACTTTTTCGGCATTTCTGAATGCAAAATTACACAAAAAGTAGCATTAAATGTGCTACATATAAAAGAAAATCGTACATTTGAACACCCAAAGCAACCATTTCGCTCTGCGTATGCTTTTAAATTCATCATGCTATATATGAAAAGAATGCACCTTATAGCCTTGGCGCTGGCCTTCGGGCTATGCTTATCGGCCACGGCTCAAAAAAAGAAAATTACCACAGCTGCCGTTACAAGCCGTCCCGCACTATCGGCCGAACAACTGATTCATAACTACCGCTTTAATGAAGCTGCACACTTGCTGCAAAAAGAGATAGAAACTGCACGTAGATCAGCACGTTCAACCATTCGGTTAGAGCAAGACTTAAAACGAGCTAACATGGGATTTGACATGTTGCGCGGCACAGAGCGCGTCACTTTTATTGATAGCATCAAGGTGGCTCGTACACAAGTGCTTAACCACTTGCGCCTATCATCAGGAGCAGGCCGAATTATCAACACAAGCGATGTGGCGAACCAGTTTAAGACGCCTCTTACACAGCCAGGTCAAACGGCATACATCAACGAGATGGCCGATCGCATCATTCTCTCAGCCGACGACAGCACACACACGCCTAAACTCCACGTAGCTTATAGGCAAGGTGATAATTGGAGTACCCCCACTCCGCTACAAGGATTGGGAGGCTCTATCGAAAGTCAGGACTTTCCGTTCATGATGCCCGATGGCGTAACGCTCTACTATGCAGCACAAGGCGAAGAGAGCCTGGGTGGATATGATTTATTCGTTACGCGCTACAATGCTGACACTAAACAATTCCTTAAAGCAGAGAATTTGGGCATGCCCTTTAACTCTCCTGCCAACGACTACATGTTGGCCATTGATGAGCAAAACCAATTAGGATGGCTCGTTACTGACCGCAACCAACCTGCCGACACGGTTTGCATTTATGTGTTCATACCCAATAGCACTCGCGATGTTTATGATGTGAGTAACAGCACGAAGCAACAAATGCTTAATGCAGCTCGTTTGCACTCCATAGCCGACACGCAAACTGATGTCGAGGCTGTAGCATCTGCTCGTCAACGCTTGGCTGCCGTCATTCACCAAAGCGGGCAACAGGGCACCACTCGCCATCGTCGTTACGTTATCAACGACAATACTGTTTACACTCAACTCAATCAGTTTAAGAGTGACGCTGCACGTCGCATAGCTGACCAAGCTGACCAAGTGGCCGACCAAATAAGTGCGTTACAACAAGAACAAACTCGCTTGTTGCGCCAACGCAGCACACAGCATAGCCCATTGTCTCAAACTAACGAGCGATTGCAACAAATCAAGCAGCAACTTTTACAATTGCAGCA
>URDV01000035.1 GCA_900546605.1 uncultured Prevotella sp. | reverse complement strand
ATCTTCTTCAAGAACTTGATAAAGTTGTTTTTTTCCATTACTAAATCTTTTCTACATCTGCCCCGATTGTGATGATGTACCACCATTGTTAGCATTGTTTCCTTTCACAACATCATTATTTTCAATGCTACGTGCCGCTTTTTTTACCGATGATTTAAGCGAGCCCAAGCGGTAACTTACACCAATACTCAAGCGTAGCAAATCATGACGGCCATCGCTCAAACTGCGAAAATAATCGGTTACGACATTACTGCGGAAGTGACGATAACGACCTATAAAATTACCTGCCGACAAAGTAAATGACAAACGATCTTCAGCCAAGAACGAACGATTTAGACTTAAATTATAGAAAAAGAATCCAGGATTCTTACCTTGCAAATTAACTGATTGTGAATTATAACCTATCCATAATCCTAACTTTAGCTTAGCAGGTAAGGTTTGGTTCACACCACCCCACAAGTCGCCCGCAAAGCCATAGTTATGCGCCAAAACAGCAGCATGCGCTTTATAATCAGCATACGAGGATGAAGTGTTTACATTAAGATTCGTTGTTTTACCAATTGTCCAGTTTACAAAAGCGGTAAGCGTTGTTACCTTTGAATGTTGAAAATTACCATACGTGGTGTTTGTAATACCATTTTCGACATAACTATATTGTGCCATGCCATTGTTTGAAAATGCATAATTCAAAGTTAAGTTAACTGTTAGTTTAGGCCCAAACGTACTATACGTGATGTCGAAATTATGGCTACGTTCACTGGTTAAGTTAGGGTTACCATAGCTTACAGCCTCAGGATTATAACTAACGCGATAAGGCGATAAATAACTAATGTCAGGACGTCCGATGCGCAAATTGTAACCTGCCTTTAATAGCATAGTAGGCTTCAAGTTATACCCCACACTTACTGACGGCACCCAATCATTCAAGTGAGTGCTAAAAGCATCGCGCTTGCCATCAGGATAAGTGGCACGCACATGATAATACTCATAACGTTGCCCCACCATAGCAGCCCATTTGTTCACCTTTAAGTTATACTCAGCATAAACTGCTGCTATGTCGCCCTTGTTACGATAGCGCAATGAATTCTCAGCATCAAGCACATAATCAGCCTCTGTTACCCCTGCTTCACGTGCATACTCACGGCTATTGCTACGGTTAATGCGGTTAATGTATTTAGCACCTACTGACAACGTGTGCTTCTGTTTTTTATCAAGCGGTGTGGTAAAGTCTATTTGGGCCGTGTGTTCATAACTCAAGTTATCGGGGTCTGTTCTCAAATCACGCAAATTTAATCCATCTGGCAACGTGCTAAAATCACTATTTACAGTTGTTGCATTTGTATTCTGCGGACTATAATCATAGCGATATGACAACGTGAGTCGTTGGTTTTCAGCAAAGGTGTGCTGAAAGTCAGTTGAAGCATTTATACCTTGATAAAGCGTTTTGTAGCGCGATTGTGTGGCATAATGATACACCTCACGTCCATTCACATCGGTCATGCACGATGTTCCAAGGCTCGTGTTGCGCCCATTCCAACCATGTATGCCAGCCGATAAACTCAGCAAATCCTTTTCACTAAACTCATAGCTGGCATCTAATGAACCATACTGAAACACCCCATGCCCCGTTAAGTTCATGTTGTTGGTAAAAAGGTGATTCACATCATCGGCAAAAACCTCTCGTTCACTATACGTCTTGCTGTGACCTTGTTTGTTGTAACCTGTGCCATAATTGGCCGAAAACATAAACTTACCCAATTGTGCCATAGCAAAGAGCGACCCCATGCCACCTCGGTTACTACCATTAGCGTTTACATTGAGTGTATAGCCCGACGTACTACTCTTTTGGGTGGTAATGATATTCAGCACACCCGCCACTCCTTCAGCATCATACTTTGCACCAGGATTAGTTATTACCTCGATCTTTTGTATTGCCGAGGCTGGATAAGCCTTGAATATCATTGAGGGGTTAGCACTCATCATGGTGTTGGGCTTACCATTAACATAAACCTTAAAGCTGCTATTGCCGTTCACCTTAATATTGTCTTCACCATCAACAGTCACCATAGGCACTTTACGCAGCATTTCAAGCAAGGAACTTGTTTGCGCATCAGGGTCATCGGTCATACTATAAGTCATTTTATCCAATTCAGCCTTTACCAATGGGCGTTGTGCCGTTACTGTAGCTGTGCCCAGGGTTGCATCATAGTCCTTTATATATAAGGTATCAAAGTGGCATTTTGTGTATTCTGCGTCCAACTTCACTTCACGTCGTAAGGGAGCCTTTCCCATTGACACACACTCCATTTTATAGGTACCAGCTTTGGGTAATATTAGTTTAAAGGAGCCATTAGCTTGTGCTGTTCCCACTTTTACAACCTTATCATTTGTTGTTATGCGAATGGTTGCGAATGATTCCCCTTCATGTGTAAGCGAATCGCAAACTGTGCCACTCACTTCATACTTTTGCGCTCTTGCATGTTGCGAAAACATAGGGGTTACAACAGCTAACATAAGCCATATAATTAAATGCTTTGATTTCATTGTGTAATATGTTTTTGTTTTAAATTTTACCATTGGACGCATTATAATAACATTCACTACAAAAATAGTAAAAAAAGCACTATCTTTATGCGGCTCGGCAATAAAACCAAAAGTCTTCGGACTTTTGTTTTGTATTGCACTCACCTTGCACTATCTTTAGATAAAATAGGCTGCGGCTCGGCAATAAAACCAAAAGTCTTCGGACTTTTGTTTTGTATTGCACTCACCTTGCACTATCTTTAGATAAAATAGGCTGCGGCTCGGCAATAAAACCAAAAGTCTTCGGACTTTTGTTTTGTATTGCACTCACCTTGCACTATCTTTAGATAAAATAGGCTGCGGCTCGGCAATAAAACCAAAAGTCTTCGGACTTTTGTTTTGTATTGCACTCACCTTGCACTATCTTTGCATTAAATAGGCGGTGACTAAAAAAAAACGCATAAAAATCACATCAAACTAATTAGCATACCTCCCACACCAATATATGGAAACTATTTGTGCCATTGCTACTCCTTCAGGTGGAGCGCTCGGAATTATTCGAGTGTCTGGCCCCGAAGCAATTAACATAACTGCTAGCATTTTTACCCCCAAAGGCAATACCCCACTTACTGACAAAAAAAGTGGCACACTCACCTTTGGCAACATCATCGACCCCACTACGAACGACATTATTGATGAGGTACTCGTCAGTCTATTCCGTGCCCCCCACTCTTATACAGGCGAAAATAGCACCGAAATTTCATGTCATGGTTCTGACTACATACTTAATCGCGTAGTCCAACTTCTATTACAAGCAGGTTGTCGTATGGCACGTGCGGGCGAATACACCGAACGTGCATTCTTAAATGGTAAAATGGACCTTAGTCAAGCTGAAGCCGTGGCCGACCTCATAGCCTCAACCACTGAAGCCAACCACCGCATGGCTATGCAGCAAATGCGGGGCGGATTTAGCAAAGAGTTAGCTCAACTACGCGATCAGCTACTACACATCACTTCGCTACTTGAACTTGAACTTGACTTTTCTGATCACGAAGAGTTAGAGTTTGCCTCACGTACCGAATTACTTGACTTGGCTCATAAAATTCATCAGCACATTTCAACCCTCTGTCAATCTTTCAAGTTAGGCAATGCCCTTAAGCGCGGCATACCTGTGGCCATCGTAGGCGAAACCAATGCTGGCAAATCAACCTTGCTAAACGCATTGGTAGGTGAAGAACGTGCCTTAGTAAGCAACATTCACGGCACTACGCGCGACACCATTGAAGAAACAGTTAACATAGCGGGTACCCTTGTACGCTTTATTGACACAGCAGGCATACGACAAACCACCGACACCATTGAGCGCATGGGCATTGACCGCACTTATGCTAAAATTAACGAAGCCGACATAGTGCTATGGCTCATTGACCTTACGGCCTACAAAGAACAATTTGAAACACTTGCCCAATGCATCCTTCCTGCAGCAGTTGGCAAGCAATTGGTCATACTACTCAACAAGCAAGATTTAGTGGATAGCACCACACTATCGCAAGCCACTCATTATCTCAACCAGAAAATTTCCACCCCATCCCCTACCCTTCTTTCCATGAGTGCCCAATCTGCTGAAGGTTTAGAACAACTGCATCAAATTCTTGTTTGCACGCTCTCAAAGCTCAAAACAACCACAGCTCCTAATGGCACCATTGTGAGCAATCTGCGTCATTATGAGGCTCTAAGTGCGGCTCTCGTGGCAATTGACCGCGTAAGCGAAGGTCTTGCCCAAGGTCTTTCGGGCGATTTTATTAGCCAAGACCTCCGCGAGTGCATTTACCACCTCAACGACATCGCAGGCGAAGTGACCACCGACGAGGTTTTAGGCAATATCTTTAAACATTTTTGCGTGGGCAAGTGATTGCCTATTACGAACACTCAACAATTTTCACATTCTATAGTTAAAGCGCTCCCACTGAGCGCTTTTCTTTTTTGCGGTCACTCTCGACACCTATCGATGGTGACCGTTTTTGCATCTATTTTCGTACCGCTCTTGTACCACGAGAAAAAGTGTGGCTCTGAGCGTGGGCAAGGTGATGGAGGAATGTAACACGTTGCAACTCTCTGAAACGCCTTGATATGCCATAAGCGAAATGACTGAAATTTTAGTGAAATGGAAAGCCAATGCTCAATATGCTTCTCACATAGGATGCACAAAGGACATTGGATTTTACTCTTTCAACGAGTTTGCTCGATGTCACTAAAACAACGATTTTGAAAATCGGTAAGCCTAATTACCAGTTTTTGAATACCCTATTATACTACTACAAAAGGAGTTTTTCGGGGAGCAAGCTCAGGCAGAATAGGGGTGTTTTATGTCAATTGTTGTAACATTGAAAACACTTTTTCTTTTTCACCACTCCCTTTGGTTGAAAGTCTTAACAAAGGAAGACCATAACATGAAAGTATATGATCTTTCATCAAATCACGTTGATGTTGCTTGGTTTGGTCGTTATGATATGAATATCCATCAGTTTCTATAGCAAGAACAGGCAGCTTAGTGACTCTATTGATTATCAAAAAGTCCAGATGAGTGCTATAGTTTGCAGCATATCTCAGTTCTTCTTCGCTCATAAACGAAGTGTCTTTCACTACCTGCCGAAGTGGAACATGGCACAATACTTTAAGGACAATGAACCTACTGTCTGATGAAATAATTTCATTGAGCATAGTGTAAGTCAAATTCTCTGAAACATATTCAGATACTTGTGGATGATTTTCGATGAATGACATACGCTGCATTGTGTATTGCTCATACAGACAGTCAAAAATGGAAGCCAACTTACTTTCTGTTATCGCACAGTTGTTGTAAGCTATATAATCAAGCAAATCCATAATGTTGCCGTGTTTTTCCTGCTCATTGCCTGTCATCACAAGGCAAAATTTCTTCTTGGCTCTTGACACAGCCACGTTTAGCATGTTGGCATCATCAGCAAAGTCAGTAATCTGATTGTCCACCACACTCATGATGATAGCATCATTCTCGCGGCCTTGATATTTATGAATGGTACCAGCCTTAGTTCCAACCATCTGTCTGTTAAATGCATCCACCTGATTATTGTATGGAGAAATAATGCCAATACTGTCATAATCTTTCAGAGCTGGCATAACTTCTTCCTTAACTACATCAATCTCCCGCTGATTATAGTGATTGACGGCATGATTGCCTTTGACTGTCCTTATGGCAGTAAGGACATTTTCTTCACCTTTGTCCTCTGTCATGATGAGCAGGTTGCCGCCATAAAACTTCTGGTTACAGAAATTGATGATGCGAGGATGACAACGGTAATGCTCTCTCAGCAAAGTCTCAGGAACATCCTTTGTCACATCCAATACAGACTGTAAAAAACTGTTTTTGGCACAATCATAACCTTCAGCAATATGATATTGCTTCATAACGGCATCGAGTTTCTGTCTGTCTTCATCTGTCACAACATTTGGGAGTTGTAACACATCCCCAACAATAACAGCATTAGTTGCACAAGTCAGAGCCAAAGCACCTGTATCTATTGACACTTGTGAAGCCTCGTCCATAATGATATAATCGTAAGGCTTGTCTGTAAACATACACGACCGGGCAGAAAATGTTGTACTCAGAACAACCGGATATTGCTGCATAAAATTCTTCCCATACCTTCTCATGTCTTTGGTGTCGGCAAAAGTCATGCGTTCATGCTTCGCATAGTAGGTACACAAAGTGGATTTGAACAGCGACATAGATATGCCCGTCAACGTTTCTGTCAACTCTTTTGAGTCATACAAAGCCAGCCTGTTTTCTATTAAAGCTATCCTATGCTTTATTTCTTCAAGCCGATTTTGATAGTAAAGAGTTTGCAATTCCTTGATAAGTGGTGTGAGGTCATTCTTATCAAACAAACTCACGATATGCAGCCTATGCCTGCAAATCCATTTCATCCACCACCACTTTATCTTTTCCTTCCATTTTGAGAACCAATTAGTTGGTTCTGGCTTTTCCCCATTTGTATAGGCTTGAAATTCCAGCCATAGCGATATTATGCGCTTGGAACTTATATGATTTCGCCCCATCGCATTATTATCCAAGCGGTTGTCCATGCAGAAGTGTTTCCACTCCAGTTCAACAGCCTGTTGTTCCTGCAACAATACAGCACGCTCATTCTGCAAGTCATATACTTTGTCAAGCTGTTGCGAAGTTGCGTGCAGCCTTCGTCTGTTATTTATAGAATCTGACATTGGCATTCCCCATATGCCACATTCTGTAGGGACAGATGGTTGATGTGCAATAAACGCCTCTTTGTTTTCTTTGCTTCCAAGAGGAGCGACAATAAATGAAGTGCCATACTTTTCCAACTTCTCCATTACATTGGTTGTTGCCGAGTTGTTGTTTGACACCACCAGTACGGTCTTCCCCTGACATACAATGTTGGCAATGATGTTCAATATAGTCTGTGTTTTGCCTGTTCCAGGAGGGCCTTGTATCACACTCATCTGATGTTCAAAAGCTGCGGCAACAGCTTTCTTTTGACTTGCATTGCATCCAAAAGGATAGATCAAGTCGCCATGTGTCAAACATTTTGACTTGTGCGCTTTGGGGTTAAGGTAGCAAGCTGCTGCAGATTTCGTGTCAACGAATTCCACTTGAGCGTATATGTCAGCCAAGATGCCCTCATGGTCTCTATCCTTGCCAAGAGGATTGATGATGGCCACATTCTTCAAGTAGGCAAGAGTATCTCTACTTGTCTCTTCTGCCAGGCAAGATGTCACGGCGACAATTTTACTTTCATCACCTTCTTGCACATAGCCATTGAGGTGTGTTATTCGCCAATAGCAATTCGTGCCACAACTGAACTTCCATATCTCCTTGATATCGTTTTGTTTTGAGCCTCCGATAAATACATGGCTATTTGTAGGGTCAAGCCACTCTGGATTGCTGAGCCATACAACTTTGTCCTTTCCATAGTTATAGCTCTTCCCATTGTTCTTAAACCGCACACGATAGCCACTCGCCCCATTCCTTATGATTGAGTCGATTTGCAAAGTCTTAGGCTCTCCGTTGAGCAATATGAAATGACGTGATAAATCCATACTAATTAAAATATTATCTATTCACTGAGATTACAATTGTTTTTTACATTCATCATACACTGCCACACCTTGAATTGTCAGAAGATATTAACTCAAGTTTAGAATTTAGTTTTCGCATCTTAGGCTTTGCACGGATCAGGCTGAATTATCGTACAAACCGAATGCAATCAAGCTTGCTTGAATTGCTGAGGTGCAGCCGACAATTCATCCTGATCCGTGCAAAATTTGTGATAGAGATTCCTAAATCCAAGACTTCTATATTAATTATAAGCTAAATCTAAACACCTACTTAGTTTTTACTTTTCGTTTAATCCTCCAAGAAGTTCCATTCTTTTAGTTTCTTTTTAGCCAAAGGATGACCTTCTAAGTAAGCCAATGAATAGTAGCGTTTAGCTTCTTCTATATTTTTATCGACACCCCAACCTTTCTCATAAAACTCTCCGCAACGATAGTGAGCATATGGCAAGCCACAAGCCTTATACAAATCTAATGATTTCTTCAAGTTTACCTCAGATCCATCTGTACCTTTACGATAGATGTCTGCCAGATTGCTGCGAGCTAAGTCATTGCCCTGGTCGGCAGACTTAGCAAACCAATATTTGGCAAGTTCAATGTTTCTTTCAACACACACACCATCATTGAAGAAACATCCTAAATCATTTTGAATGTCATCGTCTTCCAATTTTTCATTGTTTGGTTCATACTTTATAAGATTCAATAGGTATATGACATCTTCTTCTTCATAACCATAATCTTTTGAAATTGCATGAGGGGATTGAACCAATACAAATTTCTGATAATTCTTAGGAATATCTGTATAATTATCTTTGTTGCTATTTGCCATAATAAAAGTCCGTTTATTTCTTGAACATATTTTAATAGAGTTGCAAAGATAAATATTATTCCACTGGAAGGAGAATAGAATCATAAGAATAATGCTCTCATGTTTCGGATTTAGCCCAAGTTTTCTCTAAAGAAAGTCGTTTCCTTATCTCGCGGGCATGTAGTTGGGAATACTCATTTTAATTTCACACCCCTAAAAAACTTTCTAATTTTTTTCTATCAAAAATGCTATACTATACATATCAGAATTAGCCTTTAACATCGAAAATTGGGCAAAAATAGAACAATAAACGTACTTGCTCAAAATGTAGGACACATTCGTTTTGAAAATTAGGTGTAATTTTGCACCATGCACGTGAATGTACAAATTCGACATAATGCCCAAACCGACGAAAAGGCTCCCTACTACAGATTAAAGGAGTCTTATCGTGACGTACATGGACATGTACATTCACTCATCGTTTTAAATATTGGATTTGAACCCAATTTGACTGTCAAGAATGTGCAGCGTATTGCGCAAGCCTTGACAGAACGTTTCAAAAAAAGAAACGATGAAAATTTGTTCACTGAGAATTATGGGAACCTAAACAAACTTGAACTCGCTAAGGCTGATGAATATTGGAAACGAATGCGGGACGAGGGGGGTATCGATCGATTCGATAACAAAGAAGCTAAAGCAAGAAGTGAAGCTTCACATTACGTTGATATTGATAGTGTAGAACATACAGATACACGTAATGTAGGGGCAGAATGGCTCTGCAAACAAGCCATGGATGAACTAAGTTTGGAAGATTTTCTACGTACAGAAGGATGGACTGAAAATAGTATAAACACGGCTCTTTCACATCTAATTGTACGTACAGTATATACACCTTTAGAAAGTCATAGAACGCACAGGACGAGCTTTGCAGAAGTATCCATCCATTGCAAAATTCTATGAGATTACTTATATACGTGACGAGGAAGATCCTAACAAGATGAAACGCGTAGAGTGGAATATAAAAGACTTTGCTGCAATAGACGATAATCTTTGGCCGAACTTCGTGCCGAACGGCAAACCATCTCCACAATGGCAGATTGGAAAAAGCAATTGGATGATTTCCTGACTCTATATGAGTATGACAAATACAATGATACAAGCGCCATTTCCGCCGAGCAAGCGAAAGGAAAGGCATACGCCGAATATGATAAATTCCGCTCGATTCAAGACAAAGAATATCTGTCTGATTTTGATAAAGAAATCAAGAGATGGAAAGAGAAAGGATTGTTTGGTAATTAGAAGAAATGTAAATACACAATCAACTGAAAATCAATTTATGTCGAAAGCAAAACTAAAAAGACACTTGTTGTCACTTACAAAAGAACAGATAACCGACATTGTTCTAGAACTATACGATGCACGTAAAGAGGCCAAAGATTATCTGGAGTTTTATCTTGTCCCAGATTGCAATGCTGAATTGGAAAAGTGCAAGAAAGCTATCCGAAATGAGTTCTTCCCAACTCGTGGATTTTCCGAAAATCCGTCATTTGCCAAATGTCGAAAAGTCATTTCCGATTTTCAAAAGCTAAAACCGGAACCGACCACTGTTGCCGATTTAATGTTGTTCTATATCGAACAAGGATGCGAATACACACTTGAATTTGGCGATATGTGGGAACAGTTCTATACAACACTGGAGGGAAATTTCAACAAGGCTATGCGCTTTATCTTTCTCAACGGATTGTTAGTTTGTTATTACGAACGAATTGAAAAGCTTATTGATAGCGTATCGGATTGTGGCTGGGGATTTTATGACACATTACAAGATATTTATTCTGAATATCGGTAGCGGTTTTTAAGGGGAGATAAAGTCATGTTCTACACAAAAAGTAAGGAACTGAACCTGTGCGCATAATGCACAGATTTAGTTCCTATCCCTTTAAATTACTCCTTAGATTCCCGAATAATACGCAAAGTTTCTTTCTTATACTCCTTGCGGTCATATTCAAATCCTCTACACATCCAACAGCTACACGGAGTTCCTGTTGTTTTGTAGACTTGCGCCCATTTGTCTTTTGCCAACTCAAACCAATGAGGATGTTCATAATAGCTTCCATCCTCACGAATGATGCAATGACCATAAGCGGCATACAGAATCATACGAGCCTTAAACACACGAGCCATTTGTTGGCGTCTCCACAATTTGTTTCTTTTGTCCATCGTCTCTTTCTATTAAAGTTAGGATGAACAATGATGTTATTTGGGTGAGACTTAATATATCCATAGTATTGTGTATATTACCGTTTTGCAGTTTTTGTGGAAATCCTCGCAAGCCGCTCCTTCAACAAATTGCACTTGTATATGCATCTGCTTGTAAGGGCAATGTCATGCTAACCGCCTTTGCCTTTTCAAGAGAAAGATATTCCGGCAAATAGCAGAACTCATATCCTGCATCGTTTTCTGTCAGGATACCTGCCAATTGGTCTTTGTAAAATATATGAGCTTGCCTCATTGATTATCAGTTTTAGAAGTTGCAACCATTTCATAATTGAAGAAGTCAAGAAGCTGATTCACTTTATCGAGGCGCAACGTTTCTTTGCCTTGTTCAAGGTCTCGCACAAAGCGCAAGCCCAAACCTGACTTTAACGAGAGTTCTTCTTGCGTCAGATTATATTGCTTTCGCAACATTTTGACAGTAGTAGAAAGATTATTCATAGCATCATACTTTATACCTTTTCGGGTACAAAGTTAGCACAAACATTCGATATTATATCAGTATGGGTATAATTTATTGTTTCACCACTGAAATTATATCAGTATGGGTATAATACAAGGAGGATTAAGGCGTTAATATTAAGGCTAAAAACAAGTACAACGCATATTGTTTTACACTTTTTCAAACGAATAAATCTGACTCGCTACACTTTTTCCAACGAATATAACGCTTTATCTCCATCGAACATTGTTTTTTACCGCATCATAATTGCGTATTTACGCATTTTTGTTCTACGAACATACACTATATCTTTCAACTGACCCAATATTAGGATGAGAAATACATTTTCACAATCAAATCATCACAGAAATCCCAAGAAAATCACTACCTTTGACTTCGTCGAAGACAGGATGCGGCTCAACAAAGTTCAAATAAATTTGGCTCTGTATTCGCCTTTCACTACCTTTGTATTCAACAAGCGTTCTGTAACATACCTGCGGAAATACCCTATCACTCAATACATTGTATCTGATAGCGGACATTCCACAAAATAGTTGAAAAGAAGCGGTACAACACGTATATGCAAAGCTATGAAATACAACGATTAGCATTTGTCTCCACATTCTGTGTATTTGTCAAAACAGAGGTTGTTCCGATTAAAATGAATTGTTGCTAATAATCAGTGATGTAAATATGCTGCGTGGGAAAGTGATTGCCTATTACGAACACTCAACAATTTTCACATTCTATAATTAAAGCGCTCCCACTGAGCGCTTTTCCTTTTTGCGGTCACTCTCAATAAAAATCGATTGTGACCGTTTTTGCGTCTATTTTCGTACCGCTCTCGTACCACGAGAGAATTGTGTGACTCTGAGCGTGGGCAAGGTGATGGAGGAATGTAACACGTTGCAACTCTCTGAAACGCCTTGATATGCCATAAGCGAAATGACTGAAGTTTTAGTGAAATGGAAAGCCAATGCTCAATGTGCTTCTCACATAGGATGCACAAAGAACACTGGCTTTTACTTTTTCTGGCGAGCTATCTCGATGCCACTAAAACAACGATTTTAAAAATCGGTAAGCCTAATTACCGGTTTTTGAAAACCGCATCAGGCTGCTACTCCAAAAGGAGATCCTTCGGGGAGCAAGCTTTTGCATATCCTCCATTTTATGTCACCCCAAATATATGCGAAGACAAGATTTCACCATCCACTAACATCATTGCGATGTACATGTTTAATGGTTAAAATTCATATTTCAGTAACCAATGTTATATGACAAGAAGAATTTGCTCTATTACAAAGTTAAAATATCAACATATACTCCAACAAAAACATTATTAAGTGACTGAAATCACTCTATCTGCACTATTTGCATACAATTGTATGTTGACAACCTGTTATATTGTATACAATTAACTATAATACATTTGTATGCAAGAGGACAAAGAATATTTAGAGCGGTTCGCCCAAAGAGTGCGTGTTCTCAGAGAAGAGCAAGGCATCTCACAGGAGAAACTTGCAGAAAGAGCAGGACTTCATCGTACTTACATCGGTATGGTGGAGCGACTTGAACGTAACCCATCCCTAATTTGTATCTATAAGATAGCAAATGGTTTGGGAATAGATGTAAAAGAACTATTTTAAACACAATAATTGCTATTAACCCATGAAGAAGTTTAAAATTTCAAATGATGAGGTGGCCGAATTATCAAATGCTCCTCATTATGAGTTTCCAAAGTATGTCACCCAGTTTATAAATTTGGTGAACAGCAATGCTGGCGGTACACGTCCTAAGGTTGTTGGTCAGATGTCAGAACTTGTCAAAGAGTTTGATGGTAAAAGCATTAATGAATGGATAGCATGGTATACGGAG